>NZ_LFRO01000006.1:0-10272 GCF_001512385.1 Methanoculleus sp. DTU007
TTGACCAATCCCGGAACCCTTTTCTATTCCGCTCCTGTATGGATGTAGGAGGAAGAAGAATGGACTTTTCCGATTGCGTGAAGTTCGCAAACGAGAATCCCGTGACCTACATCGCGACAGCGGACGGCGACCAGCCCCGGGTGCGGGCGTTTGCCATGTGGTTTGCCGATGAGACCGGGTTCTATTACCATACCGGGACACCGAAGGCCGTCTGGCAGCAGCTTACGAAGAACCCGAAGGTCGAACTCTGTTTCTACAACCCGGAGGGCGCCGGAAGGATGATGCGAGTGGCGGGTTCGGTCGAGTTCATCGACGATCCCGCCTTAAAAGAGCGACTCGTCGCGGAGCGGCCGTGGCTTCTCCAGATCGGTATCTCCGGCCCGGACGACCCGAAACTTGCCGTCTTCCGCGTGGCACACGGCGAGGCATACTTCTGGACGATGGAGAACAATATGCGGGAGGCCGAGGCCCCCCGCGTCAGGTTCTAGGCGTACAGGGATCGCTCCCCTCCTTTTTAGTAGTGCCGCCGGAGGACGCTGCAGACCTTCTCCGACTCGATCCATCCCTGGCTAAGTCGGTCGACGAGGGCATTGATGACGGCGGCCTGCCGGGCGATCTCCCTCGAATTCGCTGATCCCTCCATCGCGGCGAGCCCCATGATCATCTGCAGGGGCTGGCGGATCTGGTCGCTGAGGGCGGCAGACTGTTCGATGCTCTGCTCGATCCGGGAGAATACCTTCCGCCGGAGTTCCTCCATCTTTTTCCGCTCCGAGATATCGCGGGAGATCGAGAGGACGGTCGTCTTCCCCTGCAGGGGGAAATGGAGCGAGTTGATCTCGACCGGTACCCGGTTCCCGCCCTTCGCGACGTGCTCGCTTTCGTAGAGGATCCGGTCGTTTAAGCGGAACTGCTTTAAGATGGCAAGGACCTCGCCGAGCCTCTCCGGGGGGACAATATCGAGCGGCGAACGGGCCAGCAGTTCGTCGCGGGAGTAGCCGAGCCGTCTGCAGGCGACCTCGTTTGCNNTCTCGCTCTCGACGAGGCACCGCTCCGTGAGTTTCCAGCGCGTGATCTTCCGGTATATCTCAAGCCTATTGTTGCGCACCGGGTAGATCTGCATCGGCCGGCTTGAGTATTCAAGCCAGCATTCCTCGCCGTTAGGCTTACGGAGGTGCAGTTCACGGGTGCCGGCGGTCGCTATAACCTTCTCAGCATCCTCGACCAGCGGGTTGATGAACCGGTGCGTAAATACCCCGGCGGGCATCCCGGCGACGTCGGCCTCGTTCAGGTCAAAGAGCCGCCGCATGCTCGCGTTTACCCACCTGACTCGGTTCTGCTCGTCGATGAGAGCGATCCCGTCCTCAAACTCATTGAGCACCTGGTAAATGGTGAAGAGGAGGAAGTTCTGCATGCGTGAGTGCGGGTCAGTGCCCGTTTCGGGGCAGGTCGCTCCGCTCCGCCTGGTCTGGGGATCCGGGGGAGTCTCGGTTGCCGAATCGTCGTTCAGCATAGGTGGAAGTATACTTCCATGTTCTTATATTATAATGCTTCTATTTTGTGCAACCTCCCCAGGCTCCTGTACGGCTACAGGCCCCATTATTCCCCGCTATTTACCAGTCTTTCTTCATTGCTTCCGCCCGGAGTTCCTTTGGCATCAGTTCGATCGCGTACCGAAGCGCCGTCCGGGACATCTTCTGCTTCTTTGCCATGACATAGGAGAAGACCTCGTCGGTGTGCTTTCTGCTCCCCTCCTTGAGGAGCCAGCCGTAGCCCTTCTGGACCATGTCGTCTGTATTGGTAAGGAGGAGATCGGCGATCGCGAGGGCCTCGTCGAGGAATTCTCCGTGCTTTGCGGGCACGATGAGCGAGACCGCCGCTGCCCGCCGCATCCAGCGGTTCTCCGACTGCGTCCAGCGCTTCAGTTCCTCGATCTCTTCCGGGTAGCGCACGATATAATCTCCGACGGCGTGGTTGCAGAGGCCATCGCAGGTGGCCCAGTTCGTGATGTAGGTCTCGATCCAGCGGCGGAAGACGGCGATATCATCGGGCTCGTAGCGGTCCGCGAGCCTTGATGCCCACTCGGAGACGACGAACGCCTCTTCAAGCATCCCGGACCGGTAGAGTTCCTCGCAGAGGGCGAAGATCTCCGGTTTTTCGCGGGATTTTACCTCTTTCCAGTACTTCTTTGCGATTGCGGTCACGGTTGCCGTCCTTATCCCGTAGCACCGGACCCCCTCCTTGAAGAAGCGCTGACTCTTTGCGCATGTCTCAGGATCTGCGTGCGCCGCAAACTCCCGCCGTATCGCCTCGATGACCGGATCCATATTCTGGTGTACGGGGGGAAGGGGAATAAGCAATGCGGCACTTGTTCTGCCGCTCAATCTGTACGCAGAACCTGCTCGATAGCGGCATGCAGATCCTCGGTCGGATTCTGCTCCAGCGGTCCCCTCTCCCCGGTCGGGCGCCGGGATTGATATGCCCCCCGGTTGTCCAAAGGTTGATGTCGAAAGCAACTGAGATGGGGTGCATGGAGCGCACGAAGGGCCCGGCCCTGATCTCGTGGAACGTCACCCTCCGTTGTCCGCTGATGTGCGCCCACTGCTACGCGGACGCTGGCGTTGACGAAGCGGAAGGTGTCCTCTCGACCGCCGAAGCGCTCTCGGTCATCGATCAACTCGCGAACACCGGAAGGCCCATCGTCGTCCTCTCCGGGGGAGAACCCCTGATGCGGGAGGATATCTTCGAGATCGCCCGCTACGGGACTGAACGGGGACTCGTGATGGCGATGGGCACGAGCGGGTACCTCCTCGATAAGGCGACGGCGAAGCGGCTCAGAGACGCAGGAATCCGGTCGGTGGCGGTCAGCATCGACTCCGCCGACCCGGATACCCACGACGCGTTTCGCGGCGTTGCCGGCGTATGGGAGCGGGCGGTCGCGGCGATCAAGCACTGCCGAGACGCGGGGCTCGGCGTCCGGATCAACATGACGGTCATGCGCCCCGTCCTCGCCGACGTCGAGGAGGTCATCGCTCTCGGCGAATCCCTGGGTGTCCGCGACTACCAGGTCTTCCTCCCGGTGGAGACCGGGAGGGGACGCGGACCCGGGCAGGGCAGCCCCCGCGAGTACGAGGACCTGATCCGGGCTCTCCTCCTCCGGTACCGGGAGAGCAATCTCCGGATCCGGCCGACGTGCTCACCCCAGTTCCGCCGGATTGCCGACGAAGTCGGGATTGAGAATCGCGGCTGGAGTCGGGGCTGCATGGCCGCCATCAGTTACTGCCGGATCTACGCGACCGGGGAGGTGACGCCCTGCCCCTATCTGCCGGTGAGCGCGGGCAACCTCCGCACCACGCCGTTTTCTGAGATCTGGAATAATTCGGAACTCTTTCTCGCCCTCCGCGACCCGGACCGGCTTGCCGGGAAGTGCGGCCGGTGCGGCTACAAGACGGTCTGCGGCGGGTGCCGGGCGCGGGCCTGCCGCGGGGTTGATTTCGTTCCGGCCCGGTGGTGCGACGGACTCATGCGGCCCGATGACCCCTGCGGGGAGATCACCCGCGAAGACCCGTGGTGCCCCTACGAGCCCGGGGGCCCCGACCGGACCGATCTTGCGATCCTCGACGCCCTCCAGGGCGACCTCCCCCTGGTCTCGCGCCCGTGGGCCGTCATCGCGGAGAGAGTCGGGCTTGCGGAGGATGAGGTCGTCGCAAGGATGCGGCGGCTTCAGTCCTTGGGCGTCCTCCGCAGTGTCTCGCCGGTCTATGAATCGCGGAAGTTCGGGCTTGCCGCCGCGACCCTGGTCGCCCTCCGCGTCCCGGAGGACCGGGTGCGCGAGGTGGCGGAGGTCGTCAGCACCTACCCGGAGGTCTCGCACAACTTCCGGCGTGACCACGCCTACTCTCTCTGGTTCACCCTCTCCGCCCCGACAGAGGAGCGGCTCTCCGCGGTGCTCGCGGAGATCCTCTCCCGAACCGGCATCCCAAAGGAGGACACGCTCAACCTCCCCACCGTCCGGGCCTATAAGATCGACGTGCGGTTCCCGCTCTCGGAGGAGGGGTCGTATGGATCCGACTGATCTCGCCCTTCTTTCAGAACTTGAGAAGGGGCTCCCTCTGGTCACCGAGCCGTTTGCAGAGATCGGGCGACGGCTCGGCATCCCGGAGGCGGAGGTGCTCCACCGGGCGCAACGCCTCCGCGAAGAGGGGGCGATCCGGAAGATACGGGCGCGGATCAACCAGCGGCTCCTCGGGATCACGGCAAACGCCCTCGTCGCCTGGCGCCCGCCCGGGGGGTGGGACGGGGAGGACTTCTCCCGGTTCGCGTCCGCTCCCGGGATCTCCCACTGCTACCTGCGCCGGCCGGTGCCGGGGAGGTGGGAGTACACCCTGTATACCGTGCACCACGGGAGGAGCCGGGAGGGGGTGCTCGCCGCGGTCGAGGAGATGGCCCGGGCGGCGGGGTGCAGCGATTATATCGTGCTCTTCAGCACCGAGGAGTACAAGAGGGTGCCGAACGTGCGCATCAACGAGAACGGAGGCGGTCTACCATGAACAGGATCACACAGTGCATGCACGGACGGGGAACGGTCAGCAGCGTTATGCACCACCGAGACAGGCCTCTTTCAGAGGTGCCGGGAAAGTACCTCGCGTTCATGCAGGACTACCGGCCTGTCGTCTTCTGGAACCTCACCGACCGGTGCAACCTCGCCTGCGCCCACTGCTACAGCCGGTCCCGGCCGGACTTGATGACAGACGACGAACTCTCGACCGGCGAAGCCCTCGCGCTCATCGACGACCTCGCCGCGGCGGGCGTCCCGCTCATCCTCTTCTCCGGCGGCGAACCCCTCCTCCGCGAGGACCTGCCGGAGTTCGCGCGTGCGGCGGCGGAACGCGGGATCAGGACCGCGCTCAGCACGAACGGCACGCTGATCACCTCCGATGTCGCCCGGATGATCAAGGAAACCGGGATCGGCTACGTCGGGATATCGCTCGACGGCGCGGGGCCGGAGACTCACGACACGTTTCGGGGGTGTGAGGGTGCGTTTGCAAGGGCTGTTGAAGGGTTTGCCCGGTGCCGGGAGGCTGGCATCCGGACCGGCCTCCGGGTCACCCTGACGAGGGAGAACATGGGGGAACTCGAGGCCCTACTCGACCTTGCGGGGACGCTCGGAGCCTCGCGGTTCTGCCTCTACTGGCTTGTGCCGAGCGGGCGGGGAAGCGAGGCCTACGACCGGCTCCAGGTGGGGCCAAAAGAGGTTGACGAGGCGCTCACGCTCCTCTACCGGAGGGCGCAGGAGACCGATCCCGGGTCGCTGGAGATCCTGACCGTCGATGCCCCGCAGGACTGCATTCACCTCCTCCGGGCCATGGAGCGGGACGGGTCGCCCGACGTCCGCGAGGCCGAGGCGCTCGTCCGGTCCCTGAACGGCGGGTGCAGCGCGGGTAAGCGGGTGGCAAACATCGATCCACGGGGTAACGTCTACCCCTGCCAGTTCGCCCGGTTGCCCGAATACCTCGTCGGCAACATCCGGGATCGGCCGTTCTCGCGCCTCTGGCAGGACGCGGAGAACCCGGTCCTCTCCTGGTTTCGGGCAACACCGCGGGACCTCTCGGGGAAGTGCGGCCGGTGCGGCTATCGCGACCTCTGCGGGGGAGGCTGCCGGGTGCGGGCATATGCGGCAGGCGGGCACCTTTCCGCAGAAGACCCGTTCTGTTTCGTCGAGGAGTAAAAAAGAGGGGATCCGCTGCTACTGGACCCGGTCGAGCGAAATGCCGAGCGCATCCGCGACACCCTTCCCGTAGGCCGGATCGGCCTTTAAGCAGTTTTTGATGGGCGGATCTTGATGAGATGTGGTCTCTTGCAGGTTCTGCGGGTTAGGGGAGGTATCCGTCCACGTACTCAAGGAACCGCTCCACGACAGCCGTCGAGTAGGGTCCTTCCTCGTAGGCCGTCGTAAGCGTCAGATGATCGCGAAAGGTGGAGGCGATCATCAGAAACCCGTAGGGCCAGCAGACGCAGGGAAGATACTGGATGTCCCGGATCCCGAGATCTGCACCGTCCTTTCCGGGAATTGGGAAGTATTCATCGGGATCGAATATCCCGAGGTTCGAGAGGACCGGGTTTTTCAGGCCTGATTGCCAGTAGCGCTCGATCATCTCGTCAAAGAACGCGAGGACCGCCGGCATCCCGCCGGCCATGATCTCCTCGTAAAAGAGGATGGTGGCAACGCCGAGGCTCCCGGCCTTTTTTCGGGTCGTCGTTTCCGTAACCTGGTCGATGATATCCTCAAGCCTCTCTCCCTCTCCAAGAGAGAGGGTGAGTTCGTAGGCGACGGAGAGGTTCGTGAGCAGGGAGTCCTCGTAGAGGCCGGGATACCTCCTCCGGAGATCAGCCGAGGTGAGGATCGAGCGGGGCTCATTTCTGTCGGCGGGATCGCCCCGGATCTTCGCAAGCGCAAGGAAGAATGCACCGATCAGGACGTCGTTCACCGTGGCCCCGTGCTCCCTCCCGAACGCCTTTATGCTCCCAAGCCGCTCGGGGGCGAGCGTCCGGCGGGCGACCCTGGGCACCCCCCGCCCGGTGCGCTCGATCGGGAAGCGCCATCGGTCGACGAAACGCTCCTCCTCGCTAAGTGCCTGTTTTTGCTCCTCATCGGAGTAGAGATCAAGGATTCTTGCCGTGCTCCGCTCGTATGGATTGCGGGGAGCCGGCCGGAAGTCGGAGTCGTCCATGACGCCCCGGTAGGCCGCAAGGAGTTCCTGTGCAAGCGTAAGTGCGCCAGCGGCGTCGCAGAAGCCGTGGTGACAGGTGACGGCTAAAAGATCCCCTCCCGCTCTTCGGTAAAGAGTGACCCGCACCTGCGGCCCCGAACGGACATCGAGCGGTGGCGGTGGCACATGATGTGGCTGGTCTTCACACTCGCCGGACGGAACGAGGATGAACGCTCCATCCCAGAGCCCTTTCGGGATCTCCTCCCAGGCCGGCCGGTCGTTTACCTCCGCAAACTTCGACCGAAGGTACGGATCGGAGGCGATCAGCCTCATCGTCGCCGTCCTCATGGCTTCTTCGTCGACTTCGCCGTCGAGGCAGATGACGACATGCATCGTCGGGTCGTAGAGGCGCTCGAAGTAGATGTTGAAGACGTCGAACGCGGGTGCAGGGTATCGGGGCGGCAACGTGGACATCAGTCTATAACTCTCTTGTTTCAGGAATAACTGCTTTCCTGTCCATCGTAGTGCTCTTCTGGTTCCAGATGCCTGGAGCGGCAAACGTTTTTGGACATGGACCGGGTAGATGATCTTTCATAGAGAGGGATCCCGGATGAAGAGAAAGATCATTGAGATCGACGAGGAGAAGTGCACCGGGTGCGGTCTCTGCATACCCGACTGTCCGGAAGGAGCGCTCCAGATCATCGACGGGAAGGCAAGGCTCGTGAGCGATCTCTTCTGCGACGGGCTCGGCGCCTGCGTCGGGACGTGCCCGGAAGGCGCAATCTGCGTCGTTGAGCGGGAGGCCGGGCCGTATGATGAGAGGGCCGTGATGGCAAGGATCGTTCCGCAGGGGGAGGCCGTCATCAAGGCGCACCTGGAGCACCTCCTCGGCCACGGGGAGGAGGGGCTCTATCGGCAGGCGATCGAGTACTTAAACGAGAATAACATTCCCGTCCCCGAGCACAGGGTTGCGGAGACAGAACCTGCGGCGTGCCCTGGTACCGTGGCCCAAAGCCTCCTCGGCAAAGAGGCCGCGGAGACGGAACCTGCGGCATGTCCGGGTACAGTTGCCCGGAGCATCCTCGCGAAGGAGGCCACGGAGGCTGAGCGTGCCGCACGGATCGAGTCTGCCTTGCGGCAGTGGCCGATTCAGTTAACGCTCGTCAACCCTGCGGCCGGCTATTTCGACGATGCAGACCTCCTCGTCTCCGGCGACTGCGTCCCCTTTGCCTACCCGGAGTTCCACCGGGACTTCCTGCGGGGGAAGATCGTGCTCGTCTTCTGCCCGAAACTGGATGCGGACGTCGCCGGATACGTCACGAAGCTTGCCGAGATCTTCTCGCGGCACACGATCCGGTCTATCACCGTCATGCATATGGAGGTGCCCTGCTGCGGCGGGGTGCGCTACGTCGTGGACGAGGCCCTGAAACGTGCGGGCAAAGAGATCCCGGTCTCCGAGTATACCGTGACGCTCCAGGGCGAAGTGGTCGAAGGGAGCCGGGTCCGGCGCCGCGGGCCGGGTGGGGGACTCAACGCCGCGAGACATGCCGGTTCCCCTTGAGGTAGAACCGGAGAGGGAGGTCCGCCGCCTTTGTGATCCCGATCCGTGTCGTCTGAACAATCTCCCCGTCAATCCCCTCAGGCCGGCGGCCCGGCAGACTCTCGGGCGACCAGACCTGCAGGGGGCCGTCGATGAGTGAGGTCCCGTCGAGATCCATGGTGATCTTGAGCGCCTGCGTCAGTTTCCCGGGGCCGCTCGCGAGCGCGAGCGGGTCGTCGGTCCCCCGCCGCGCCTGCATGAGATCGATCCCGACTGCCGGTTCGAGCGCCCGGATGAGGACCGCCTCCCCTATCCCTTCCGGACCGGTCACGACATTGAAACAGGTGTGCAGGCCGTAAATCCGGTAGACGTAGGCATGACCCGGCGGGCCAAACATGGCGCGGTTCCTTTTCGTCTCTCCCCGATATGAATGGGCCGCCGGGTCGCCCTGGAGGTAGGCCTCGTCCTCGACGATCCAGCCCATCGTCGTTCCTGTCTCGTCCTGATGCACAAGCAGACATCCCAGCAGGTCTTTTGCAACAGTCACAGTGTCTCGATCGTAGAATTCGGGCGGAAGGATCATGGGGATCTCTAACTGTATCTCTCCTAAAAGTCTCCATTCGCCTGCCCATCAAAGTTCCGGGCGACGACAGAGGTGACCCGGCACAGAAGTCTCGTTATCCTGTAACCCACCTTCCCGGAGAAGCGATCCCACGGTGGCGATCTCAGCGTCACGCCTGTGGTCAAGGCGTGGTGACCGGACAATGCCGGTGTAAATGGACGTCGATGCCGTCAGGTACTTGCTTTGAGTGCCCCTTTCGGCTGTTTGGCTAATGCCATGCCCTGAAACGACCTAATGGTTAAATACTGGTGCCTCCATATTCTGGATTTGTAACCGACTACTGGGAGGTTGTGTGATGAAGAAAGGCTTTATGATTGATATTGAGACCGAGACGGTAAAGAATACTGACTTCCGCAGAGTTCTCTACACGAGCAACTTCAGCCAGCTCGTGCTGATGAGCCTCAAGCCCGGCGAAGAGATCGGCGAGGAGGTTCACGACGACGTCGACCAGTTCTTCCGGTTCGAAGAAGGAGAAGGCGTCGTCATCATCAACGATATAGAGTACCCTGTCAAGGACGGCAGCGCTGTGATCGTGCCGAACGGTGCGAAGCACAACGTGGTGAACACCTCAAAGACTGCCGCCCTCAAGCTCTACACAATCTACTCGCCGCCGGAGCACCGGGATAAGGTCGTGCACAAGACCCGCGACGATGCCATGGCTGATGAAGAGCACTTCGACGGAAAGACGACCGAATAAATTCTCTAAACCAATTATCTTTTTTCGATTAATCCCGCTCAATCTCGCCTCCCGCTTCCCGGATTGTTGCCTCGATGTGCTCCAGCAGACCTGTGTCGTGGAGGGCAAAGTCCAACATTGAGAATCCTGCCACGAGAGGAATGGGCTTAAAGATTGCAAGCGGCGCTTTCCCGTCCTTTTTGGGGCTCTCTCCCGGGGTGATGACGGCGGTCGTTCCGTCTTCCCAGACGGCGAGGTTACCGTAACCCTGCGCGTCCCAGAGTTTCTGGACAATCTTTCGAGTATGCAACATTCATGTTCCCCGGGGGAGGGATGTGCAAAAAAGGTATCAACCTTCCGGCGCGCCGGGGCCGTCCTCTCATCTCGCCGGGGGCGCCTCCGTCCTCCGGATCACGGTCGAATCCTCGCCTTTTCCCGTAAAGAGGTGATCGACGCCGAGAATCGTGTTAATCCATGCCAAATCATCGCTGAACTGGACGACCATCAGGACGATGAGCGTGAGCGGAACGGCAAAGATCATCCCGGCGACGCCGAGAGCCCATCCCCAGAAGATGACCGAGAGGATGACCACAAGGGCAGGGATATCAAAGCGTCTGGCTGCGAAATGCGCAAAGATCGGGTTCTCTACCAGTGCGTTCAGGACCGCGACGACCGTAATCACCACGATCGCGCCCCAGACCCCGAACTGCAGCCAGGCAAAGAAGAT
>NZ_LFRO01000006.1:10328-11239 GCF_001512385.1 Methanoculleus sp. DTU007
CTGCTCATGCGGGAGAACGCCTCGACGGTCTTTGGCTGGTCCGTAACTCTCCGTATGCGTTCAGGCATCCGTGGTGCCTCAAGGAGCATGAAGATCGTCGTGACCGCTATGAAGAAGAGATAGAGGAGGAGATCTGCAAGGCTTATGGCGGAAGAGGAGAGGAACCCGGCAAAGGCCTGCAGGTCTATTGAGGATGGGGTGAACGAACCTGTACTGATCCCGTACCTCTCTAAGAGGGCGAGGATCTCTGATAGTCTGGCGGTCAATTCCTGCTGGTAAAGGGGGAGGGCCGAGATCAGGTTTTCGAACGAGAAGAAGACGAGGTAACAGATGAAAAGGATCAGAAGAGTGGCAAAGACAGTGACCGCACCAACTGCAGCGACCTCAGGAATCCCCCTTGACCGAAGCGCTTTTGTCGCAGGATAGGCGATCATGGCGAGGATCACCGATACAACCATGATTGTGACAAGATAGGAGATCTGCCGAATCCCGAGGATCAGGAATACCACTGCCGTCAGCAGGAATATCGTGAGCAGAGATCGGGGAAGAACTGGAGCGTCTGCCATTGTGGGTTTCATCTGATAAACTGTCTTTTCATCAACCATATCAATCCCGCGAATCACACCGGCACAAGATCCAATGAACTATCCTGGTAATCCCTGGTTTATTCAGGGAATATTCGCCTCAAGCAAATTTAACCAAGGGACAGTTTTAAGGCACATTAATCACGAACCGTAGTCTTAAATGGTGCTCACCCTTGAAATCATATTTATTGGCATAGCAGTGCTTTTTTTAATTAGTATCATCGCAAATAAGTTTTCGGAGCGGCTCGGGGTCCCCGCACTCCTTATCTTCCTTGTCGTCGGGATGCTCGCGGGTTCGGAAGGACCGGGCGGCATCCCGTTTGACGA
>NZ_LFRO01000032.1:0-49641 GCF_001512385.1 Methanoculleus sp. DTU007
AAGAGACAGCCCCTCCCCTGTCCCCTCCCCCCTGTAATGCGATGTCCGGTAGGAATCCGTGCCTGGTTTAATCAACGGGAATCAGCAAGTCAGGGAGAGCAGCAACTCGAACATTGCAGTAAGGTTGCTGAAACAACTGGAGTTCGAGCACTGTTAAGTGCACCTAGCGGTGCTCAAGTCCGTTCCTGCGGAACGTCGCACACCACTAATGGCGATATCTCCGCAGAATTCGTGCAGCGGGGTATTTACAAAACAGACCTGTCAGATTCTCCAGCTACGTAGACCCGACCGTCCGGACCGCTTTACTCCAAGAAAATCGAGGGTGGGGGCCGCCTCGCCGCGGCTTCCAGTTAGACCGGCGGGAGATGGCAGCGGCTCTTTGCCGTCACAGAGTATTATTAATGCGTTTGCCGGGTGCCTTGTTCGTATTTAGTCCCTGAACAGTACCTGGTAGGTCACTGACTGTGCTCCAAAAAAGTCCTTACAAAACTCGGCTGCCTTCGAAGGCTCATATTCTTTGCAGCTGAAGATATCGAGGTAGGCTGCGTTGGTCTCGTTCGCGAAGTGGCCGGAGACCAGCGATGTCTCGATGAGCTGAGTCATGGAGAATCCTGCTACCCTCTCATTTGGGCCAAAGTGGATGATCTGCGGTTCGCCGAATCTCTTCATGTCGATGAGGTCGCACAGTTCGATGATGAACTGGTGAATCTTTTCTGGATCTCTTATCGATGCCGGATCGCATCCCTTCAAATCCACGCTTGTGTACAGCCCCCAGCAACCACGCTGCTTGAACTGTGCAACAATCTCTGCGTCGCTTAATGCCTGTGTCACAGCGCCGCCTGCGGCAGCGTTGTTTGTCATTACCTTACTTGCCATGATCTCACCTTCGAGACAAACTCTGATCGAATGATCTCTGTAGTTTTTGATAGTTCAGATTTTAAAACTATCCATAGTGCTCATGAAGAATAACCGTTATTTCGCAGTTCGGCAAGATTAATCCTTGAATCTCCAGAAATCTGCGCCATAATTTTGACAGTTTTTGAAATTGGTGACTTTAATTGGCCAATTCGTGTTTAAGTATGAAAAAAGTATGATCTACGTAACACAAAATGCGAATATCCCCATCCCCCGGGCCTTGACCCATGAACCCAGATCCTGGGGTTCAGGAACGATCAAGGCCGCCAGAGAAAGTACTTTTTCCAGTAAGGGATTCTGGTCCCATTTCCCACCATAAAAATCATTAAGCCGATGTTTGAAATTTTTACCGCCGCACCTGCCAGTACTCCGACCGAAAGCCAGAGGGGGCGGTGACTACAGGGCCACCTCTGCCGGACCAAAAGAGGGGTGATCTCTGTCGCCCGCCGCGCACTCTGGATTATCACTTCCGCGCCTTGAAGGAAACCCCCGATAGGCCTGCCGCACGCCTCCACCCCCCCGTCGGGCCATCGGGAGACGCTCGGGCGCGCGCCGGTGCCCGGCGCAATGGCCGGATTGAGAAACTCATTCAGCGCTAAGAGATCGGGTCCCTCTCCCCTGCGGCGGCTCGCCCGTCACTCATCCTTCCCCGCCGCGACCTCCTCTAGCGTCCGGCCAGAGAGGACCGATCGGGGCTCAGCCGCAACCGGGTCCCGGGAAGGATCCGCCTCGGCATCGTCCTTCTTCACAAGCAACCAGGCCTCGCCTTTTCCGGTCCTGAAGCGGGTGAGAGAGAACCCGCCCCGGAGTTTCTTCCCCTCGAGCCAGACCGATACATGGCCCTGCCGGAGGGCCTCGGCAACCGGGATCTCCCGACCGCTCTTCTGCGTGAGATTCCGGTAGGTTCCCTGGTCCCAGACGAGAACCGTCCCGGCCCCGTAACTACCCTCAGGAATGACGCCCTCAAAGCCGGCATAGCCAAGTGGATGATCCTCCGTCGGGATCGCAAGACGCTTCTCCTTCGGGTTCGTAGACGGCCCTTTCGGGACGGCCCACGATTTGAGGACACCATCGACCTCCAGGCGGAAATCGTAGTGGAGCGTGCTCGCATCATGCTTCTGGATGACAAAGATGGGAGACGGAAGCACGGCCTCCGCATCACCCGGAGGTTCCAGCGTTCGGGAAAAGTCTCTCTTCCCGCGGTACTCATCGAGGGTATCCGGTCCTGTCATGAAGAGGTATTCCACCGGGATACCGAATAAGGGTTCTCCCGGGTCTATAGGTTCCGCTCGGTCGAGGGGACGATCCTGACGTTCATCTTCTCCGAACCGATGATCAGAATACCCTCCCCGGGCTGGAAGTTGAGGAGATCCTTCTCGCTCACCTCGAAGAATTTGGCGTTCTCCTGGGCCTGTTTCTTATTCTCGGAGCGCATGCAGAACTTCACGGCGATGTTTGCGAGGATCTCCTCGTTGAAGTGGGCGATGAGCTGCGAGGCGAGGATGAGCGAGACCCCGAACTTCCGCATCTCGGTCGCATATTTGTTGAGAACCGCCTTGATCGCCGTCTTTGAGCCGCTCTTCTGGCTCACCAGGAGTTTTGCCTCGTCGACGATGACAAAGAGGCGGAACTTCGCCCGCTCGTCCGGCGTCCCACGCGGAATCTCGCCCATCGCCTGGAGGGTGTAGTAGATCCGTCTGAGAAAGAGGTCCGCAAAGAGGTAGCGCAGGTTCTCCGGAAGGGCGTTTAGGTTGATATGGGTGATTCCCCCGGAGAGGATCGTGGGGATCGAGATCTTCTCCTCACCCGAGAAGAGCTTGTAGTCGAAGATATCCTCAAGGTAGGCCGGGATCGCCTCATCCTCGCAGTTCATGATCTCGTCTTCGATGTCGTCGAAATTGAGCACCCGCGTCCAGGTCTCTGTCTTTCCCGTGATCCCGGACATCCGGTAACAGTCCTTGATGATATTCTTGATCTTCCTGCGCTGCTGGATCCCGAGCGTCGGGAAGTTGATCGATATTGCATCGACGAAGTCCGAAGTGGCCCGGAGCGGGGTGATCTCGTCGATCGAAGGATCGAGTTCAAGCGGGTTGAAGTAGTACTGCCCGCCCTCGCGGATCTTGTAGGACCGGATATTCCCGCTGTTCGCGGCCATATCCCCGTGAAAGTCGATCAGGACGACCGGCATCTCCTGTGCCGCCAGTTCCGAGGCGATGCACCGTATCGTCTCGGTCTTGCCGGCCCCCGAACCGCCGAGGATGATCATGTGGCCGTTGTTGAGCCGCCCAGGCGACCAGTAAACCCGTCGCCCGTCCTGGGCGTAACCGAGGAAGATATCGAGGCCGCCGGGGCGGGGGACGACCGCCGGAGCCGGGGTCGAGGGGGAAGGGTCGGGCAGCACGATATCCGGGGGTATCGGTTCAACCTCCTCTTCATCCGTTTCGTCTCCAAAGGAGACGTCGTCCCACGCGTCCTCTTCGTCCTCCTCTTCGTCCTCCATTTCCGCCTCAACAGAGGGTATGGGCGGCGCGACCGGGAGACTCTCAGGAGCAGGGTCAGGAGCAGGGCTGACCTCGCCCTTGCAAAGAGCCGGTACTACCACGGGTTCCGGGGTGGATCGGTCTATGACGATCTTCTCTGCGACCTCGGCCATCAACTCCCGCCCGAGGTCGCGAAGGCGCGCGTCGTAGAGGTCCCGGTCCTTGATGATGAAACGGGAGAGGTCGACCCCATCGGCCTGGGGCACCTGCTCGAGGACGTAGATTGCGTCGGAAAGGACCGAAAGCACCCGCGAGAGTTCCCGTCGGTGGCCCGGTGACGCCCGGATACGGTCGTAGTCCTCGCCAGTGGCAAGATAACGCAGAACAGTGAATGTCGAGCAGAACGATTCGAGGAGCATATCGTAGTGCTCCCGGAGATCGGGATCGATCGCTTCAAGCATCCTCTTGAGGATATAGGCAAACTCCGGGGGGAAGGTATAGACGACGCCATCAGGCGCGACCGTGTCGAGATCGTAAGCATAGGCAAGGACCGCACATCCGGCGTCCTTAAGCCGGGCCGCGAACCGCTCGCACTCGATAAAGAGCCCCGGACAATTGTTGAGTAGAAAACCGATGAATGTCTCTTCGGTGCGGGGAAGCGTGGACGGGAAGGTCTTGTTGACGTATGACCCCCGCACGGTCCCTGCAAGGAGGGTCGGGACAACCTCATGGATATCATGGGCAAGGCTCTCGATATCCAGCGCCCGAATCCGGGCCTCGACAAGCGGGCGGGCAATCTCAACTCCTGCGGCCGTTGCGCTGATCACCTTCATCCCGTGCCAGGAGACGGAGTCTATGAGGCCGGCCTGCGCAAGGACGAAGAGCGGCCCCGACGTATAGGCGTAGCAACTCTGCTCGACCACGCCCACGCCCTCCCCTCGGGACGATGAACTGTTCTGCGCAATGTAGATGTAGAGGAGGGTCTCGACAATGTCGCGGACCTCCTGCAACCGGAAGTCCTGCAGATACCGGGTGACAGCGGGAGGGAATGATCTCACCAGGGTCGGTATCTCGGCATCGTTATACCCCATCGCTTTGAGAGCTTTGGCAAGGTCTGTCAACACGGTTTCACCAGAGGATGCGTTCTTGTGGCACCGGGATTTCACGGGCGAGCGGCGGCACGCTACCGCTTCAGTGAAGCGGACTGTAAGAATAGATTCATTCTACAACCTATAAAAAATAGGTCATTTGTAAAAATCGGCTGCATCCAGGAGAATTTCTCATTGGTCGGGAGAGGGAGGACGGGGGCTGCCCCCCCTACTCCGGTACAAAGGATCTCCGGTCTTTCAGAGGGCACTCTCCCGGGATGCACCGCCGCCCGGGAGAGCGCTCACCGCCAGATCCTGACCGGCTTGAGGGTGGCATCGATGATCAGGTCAAAGTCGAAGGCATCAAGCCATCCCCCTTTCTTAAACATCTCCATAAAGCAGATACCCACGATCTTCGCGCCGGGATGGGCGCCGACGACCGACTGGACCGCTTCTTTCGTGACCGGGACCCCGGGCATGGCAAGCCCGCCCATCAGGACGATCACCTTCGGGTCGACTCTAACCACATCGGACGAGGCCTGCATCCCGACACCCTCGACCGGGCGGATCGCCCTTGCCTGCGCTTCGTCAACGTAGGGCACATACACCTGTTCGACAGGTAGGTCCCGGACGGCGAACCCCAGAAGCTCGATGAAGGGAGTGCAGGTGCCGGGGCAGCCATAGTATGCGACCTGGTCGCCCGCACCAAGCCCGGCTTCACGGAGATATGCCTTGAATGGCCGCAGCATCCCGGGGACGCCGGAGAGTTCTTCAATCAGTTCCATGAGGAATCTGTTGTCCCCGAGACATATTCTGCTTTGGGGTAGCCAATCTCTACAGCAATCCGCATCCAGAGAGGTGGTACAGCCTCTCTATTTGTTTCGCCGCCTCCTCGGAGACAGCCTCCCGGATCCGGGCGAGGATGGTATCGATATCCTCCTCGGGCATACATCCGAGGTCCTCCCGGCCGGAGAGGATCTGGTCGGCAAGGTAACCCCAATCCTCATCCGAGAGGCGACCCACCCGCTCCGCAAAGTCCTCTGCGTCTACGGCGATGTGGTTTGAGACCGGAGGGAGGACCGAGCGGAACTCGTGCCCGGACTCCGGACAGAGGATGCCGCTGTACTCGGGGGCCAGTTTACGCAGGATAGCAAAATCCCTCTCGTCAAGTTCACGTGCCATATCCGTTCACTCCCGGAAGGATGAAGGCCTCCGGTAAAAGAACTACGACTCCGAGAAGAGTCTCCCCGCCTGTGCGATATTCTCCTTATCGTGTTCCTCAAAGAAGACGAAAACCTGTTCCGGGTCGACACCGAGCGTCCTCGTTATCGCGGCGGTGATCTCGGCGGCAAGAATCCGTTTCTGCTCAAGCGTTCTTCCGCTTGCCATACGAATGGTTACAACCGGCATGTATCTCGGAAAGAGTGTTGGGCAGAGTGGTATTTAGCGTTGCGGGAAGAGAGCGCGGGGCGTATCCCCACCAATCGGCCCCTCCTTCCCGAGAGTAAGCCCCACAATATCGTAGATCGTCGCCCGGAAAGCCACTTTTGCCTCAAGGGGCACCCGCCCCCAGCCATCACCCGTGATCCCGGCGGCCGCATCACGGATCTCCCGCTCAAGCACCCGCTCAAGTGCCTCCCGGGTGCCGTTGGCCCCCGGCGGATGGGAGCGCTCCATGACGGACTGGAGGAGAAGCGACTCAGATCCCGGACGAGATTGGCGGACGCCGTTAGCAAGCGCATCCAGGTCCGTGATATCGTCTGCGATCTGCATCACCTTCCCGGTGGAGAGACCGTACCGAGCAAGCGCCCTAACGACCTCACCATCAGCTCCCGCCGCCATGCCGCCCCAGGCCGCAGCAAGCGAGAAGAGACACCCGGTCTTTCGGGTGACGATCGCATCGTAACGTTCCGATGCGGGGAGATCCGGCCCCCCGAGCATCTCCCAGGCCACTCCACGGGCCATGCGCCGCTGAGCCGATGCGAGCATCGCGACGTATCCGGCACCGTAGGGCGCGGCAAGCGCGTAGGGAAGAGCAAGGATGCCGATGGTCTCGAGGACCGCCCGCCCCTCTCCCCGGGTGAGATGGAGAGAAGGGAGACCGCGCCTAGTGGCATCGCCGTCCAGCATGTCGTCGAGGATCAGGCTTGCTGCGTGGGCAAACTCGACGGCGCAGGCGAGATCGAGCACCTGGCGGAGGGAGGTACGCCATCCCGGGACAAGGCAAGCGTAGATACGGAGGAGGAGCCCGGCCCTCATCCGCTTTCCCCTGGTAAGGAGAGGGAGCACGGCGGGGTCGATATCCCCCTCACCTCTCGCGACCTCCTCGATCCGCTGGTTGACGGCAGGTTTGACAAACTCCAGGAACTGGCGAAACGGCATCATGGGGCAAGCGTGCACCCCTAAGATACCGCCGCGTAAAAAGGTGTGGGTCGACATGCCCGGGGTACATTCATCTAACCTGGGATGAAGGCGCCGCACGTTACGGAGGCATGGCAGCGATACGGGGTGTGAGGGCGACGAGCGCATTTCGGCAGAGGAGAGAGCATGCCCATCGGGACCATTCTCCCGGCTTCAGAGAGGACAATCTCCTGCGGCTGCTGGAGAACACCCCATGCACCTTTGGGCACGAGGCGCTCTCCGCACTCCTCTTAAGTCAGCTGTGCCCGGATATGCTCCACCGTCTCAGGATACCGGTTCGCAAGCCGATCCTCTTTGAGGTTCTCCCGCACAATCCACCGGATATCCTGATCATCGAGGGTCGCAAGCTGCCGCAGGTACTCAAAGCCGATCCCGGGGAGAGCGGTGACGACCTGGCTGAGCGTAGAGCCAAGCGCTCTTTTGAGCGCGAGAAAATCATCGGAACCCCTCTCCTTCGCCATATATACACGTATCAACGCCTTCCGGTGGAGCCGCAGCGCCATCTCTGCGAGTTCCGGCTCGGCGAGCAGATCCGGTGCGGCCACACCTTCAACTGCAGCCCGCATCGCAAGCCAGGAACCGCCCTCCACCCAGCCTTCAAGTCTGGGGACGGCTGTATCGCGCTGCCGGGCAAGAAGATCCCGGACCCCCGTCACCACCGCGTCTCGAACCCGCCACCGCGGATCGGTGGAGGCCTCCACAAGGTATGCGACCGCCTTATCCGCACACGCCGGGGATACGGATCCGATCGCCCCGATCCCCAGGACGCCGCAGATCGAGAGGAACTCATGCGGGTCATCTGCCGGTGCATCCTCGGGGTCAACAGAAGCGAACTCGACACAGAGGTCCCAGAGCACGTGCCGGATGTCGGAATCAGCAGCAGCAAACTCGCGCACGGTTTCGCTGAAGGCTCCGGCAAGCTCAAGGTTCGCCCGCACTCCCGGCAGACGGCTTTCCGCAACCAGGTAGGCGAGGAGATCCGCGGCCTCCCCGCTCACGAGGAGCCCCGAAATCAACCCGACAACCTCCCTGATATAGTTCTCTTTGCGGATCATTGTCTTAGAAAGAACGACCCGGAGGGAGTAAAAGTGATCGCTACCGGGCGATCAGGGTTGTGATGAAGGCATCGAGCGCTGCATGGACGTTCTCGCCGTTCCGTGCCGAGATGGGGTGCACCATCTCCCCGGGGAGAGCCTGGCTGACGGCCTCGGGCATTGCGCCCGGGCAGTCGCACTTGTTTGCCATGAACGCAAGCGGCACCCCGAGGGCCTTCAGCTGCGCATACAGGTGGCGCGTCATGGCGTCCACCCCCCTGGTTGCATCCACAACGATGATCGCGCCGTCCATTCCGCGCGAGAGGATCTGCCGGACAAACTCGAAGCGTTCCTGCCCCGGCGTTCCGAAGAGGTAGACCATCTGATCTCTTACCTGCAGTCTGCCGAAATCGAAGGCGACGGTTGTCGGCCCCTCACTTGAGGCCGCTTCAATGTGGCGGCTTTGGGGATCGAGTGCCTGGATGAGACTGGATTTACCTGCATTGAATGAACCGAAAACGACAATCTTGAGCCTGCCTTCTGCCATCAGCCTTGTATCGGCGCGGAGATGTTTTAGGGTTTCGTTATGCGAGCGCGTTCGGCGGGATAAATCTCTGTTCCGGCCGGTCAGTAACGGTTTTTTCCACCGCCCAGGGGAAGGGAGGTGAAATCGTTCCCGGGTCCAGCGGATGCGTCTGCACCAGGTTGCCAGCATCCGGCTCCTTGGGGGTGATGGCCCACCCCGAGTCTCAAGAAAGATATACCGATAGATCCAAGGGTACCGATATGGGGTCCGAGGAGACCAATGCCGTCGCGCAGGAGATCATAGCCACTCTCGATAGCCTTTTCCTTGCAGAGAAACGTGCAAAACTCCAGATCTCTGCCCTCGAAGAGCGGCAGTATCCCCTGGCTACGACGTTTGAGATGGTCCAGGAGATGGAGGTCGACAATGCCATCGAGGAGGCTCTCACCGAGTTCGGTTTCGAGTACTACACCGTTGATGACGATGGAGAACTCTGGATATCGGACGAGCACGGACTGATGGTCTTCCTCTCATTCACCGCACCCGATGGAAGGTATTACAACTATAGAGTCGTGGCATTCGACGTTATAGACGAGGACGAGAATGTATGATGACCTCAAGCGGCGGCATAACTCATAACTTGCCGCGCTTGAGGGCCTCGTGCCCGGCACATATATATGGCAAGTGATATTCCCATGCAGCATCCACTGGTGAGATGAGATGGAACGCTCAGTAAAACGCCTCATAGAAGATAAAGAGAAGCGGCGTGAAGAGTACATCGGCAAATACATCGAGCAGCTCTCCGACGAAAGCACCCCATACCGGCTCCGGGCGGCCGAGGCACTCGCGGGGTGCGCCGATCCCCGGGCGGTCGAGCCGCTGATTGCCGCCCTCAACGACCGGGAGAACGAGGTCCGCTGGGTCGCGGCACAGGCACTCGGGAAACTCCGAGATCCCCGGGCGGTTGAGCCGCTCCTTCTCCTCCTCGCCGACTCCAACCGGTGGGCGCGGCGCGGAGCCGCCTGGTCGCTTGGCGAACTTGGTGATATCCGCGCGGTCGAACCGCTCTGTCCACTTCTATCGGATAAAAAGAAGGATGTAAGGTCCGCCGCGGCCGAGGCCCTCGGGAAACTCCACGATGCGCGTGCCGTCCCGGCCCTCGCAGCAGCGCTCGAGGATGAGGAGGAGCCCGAGGTCAGGACCGCGATCCGGCGTGCGCTCCGCGAGATCACCGGCGAGGCGGAACTTTGATGGACTACGTAGAGCAGCGGCTCTTTCGCTACTATCCGGAGGATTTTGGGGCGCTCCCCGTTCGGGTCGTCCACATGGACCTCATCTTCGACGTCTACGACGGCCATACCCGGGTCGTCTCAGCCCTCACTGCCGAGAGCCTCGATGCACCGCTCTCGTCCCTCGCCTTGAACGCCCGGGACCTGGCCATTCTCCGGGTCGAGTGCGCCGAGTACCCCGTCACCCATACCTACGACCGAAAAGCCGCGATCCTCACCGTCGCCTTCGAGACCCCCGTCCCGCCCCGAACACGGTTCACCCTCGAGACCGAGACGATCTGCCGCCCGAGCAGCCACGTCCTTGAAGGGCTCTACTACGACGGACTCTGCCCTGGAGGACCGCCCACCCAGATCACCCAGTGCCAGCAGTGGGGGTTCCAGCGGCTGGTCCCCTGTCTTGACGATATGACCGCGAAGTGCACCTACACGACGACGATCATCGCCGATAACGGGTACACGAATACCATATCAAACGGCGACCCGGTGGGACCACGGATCCCCTGCGCTCCCGGCCGATCCATCCAGAGATACGAGAACACCACAACTCCGATGGCACCCTACCTCTTCTTCCTCGGGGTAGGGTGCTACGATGCCTACCGGCGGGAGTTCGAGTACCCCGACGGCCGGACGTTCACGCTGGAACTCCTCGCAAAACCCGGCTCCGATCCCGAAGGGGCGGAGCGGGCGCTCGATATCCTCGCGGACGCCGTGATGTGGGTCCACCTCTTCACCGGCCGTGAGCAGTACCGCGACCGGGAGATCCGCCAGGAGATCTGGCGTCTTACGCGGGTGCGGGACGAGGCAAAACGTTCCGGGGATCAGGAGACACTTGTAGAGACGAGAAAGAGGCTCGCCGGACTGATTACAAAGATCACCCCCGGCTACGCCTACACCGGTGCGGTCTACCGGGAGATAGCCATGCAGAACTCCGATTTCGGCGGGATGGAGAACGTCGGAAACACGACGATCGCTGCAAACCGGCTCATGCCCGGACCCGATACGACCGACCCGGCATTCGAGTACATGATCCGGGTGAAGGTCCACGAGTACTACCACAACGAGAACGGCTCCGAGGTGACGGGGTGGAGCCCGTTCGAGATCTGGCTGAATGAGGCCGTGACGGTCCATATCGAGAACCAGCACCATGCCTTCCTCTTCGGGGAGGCCTACTCGCGCCTCCAGACCGTCCTCGACCTCCTTGACCCTGCGGCCGGGACGCTCACGCTCGATCGGGGCGCGGGCTCGATGCCGATCGAGCCGGACGGCTTCAACGACCCAAACGACCTCATCACCGGCGTCACCTACGTCAAAGCCCCCGAGTTCGTCAGGATGATCGAGACGCTGATGGGGAAGGAGACGTTTGCCGAAGGGCTCGCCCGCTACCATGACCGGTTCCGGCACTCGAACGCTTCGCGGGCCGACTGGATGCGCTGCATGGAAGAGGTCTCGGGCCAGGACTTCTCGCGGATGGCGGCGGTCTGGCTGAAGGAGAAAGAGTATCCGGTCCTTGCCGTGACGCGGACCTACGACCCGGAGTTCCGGCGGCTCACCCTCTCCTACCGGCAGAATCGCTCGCCGGGCGGCCGCATCTGGGAGTTCCCGTTCCGGTTCGCGCTCGTCGAACAGAGCGGCCGGAATATTTTGGAGCGGACAGTCCGGATCGCGGACGAAGAGGGGGAGATCGTCCTCGATGACGTCGACCAACCCGCATTCCTCTCCCTCAACCGCGGCTACTCCTTCTACGGGAAGGTGGCATACCGGCCGCCGGAGGACGAACTCTACCTACAGGTGACGAGGGATGGCGATATCGTCGGCCGGTTCACCGCGTTCCTTGCGCTCGCCGACCAGCAGATGCTCAGGCTGCTCAAAGACCCGGAGGCAGAGGTCTCGGAGCGGTTCACCGACCTCTGCATCGCGCTCCTCGGCGACGATCGCCTCATGGGCGAGGCAGGCGGGCAGTTCCTGACCATCTTCCCCTCGGTCGAGGACGAACGGTTCCGCCACCGCTACCGGGCGCTCTACGATGCCCGGCAGAAGATATACGCATCGATCGCCGCACGGGGCGAGGATGCCCTCCTCGCGATCTACCGGCAGGCGGCGGCAGAGAGCGCTCCCGGAAGGTCGGCCAGCCTGGAGGCAGAGGCCGCGACAATCCGGCGGCGGCAGAGGAAGAACATCTGCCTCGCCATCCTCGCGACCCTGGATTCGCCAACGATCCACGAACTGCTCTTTGGACAGTTTGAGGAGGCGACGAACGCAACCGACCGCCTCACCGCGTTCCGGCTGATCCTTGAGAGCAGCGCCCCAAAGCGACTGGAGGTTCTCAAGGAGTTTGCTGCCGAATCGAGTAAAAACCCGGTTGCCTGGGAGTCGTTCCTCGCCGCCGTCGCCGGGAGCGACTGCGATGACCTCGTCCCAATCCTGCAGCGGATCGAGTCGTCGCCCGCCTTTGCGATCGAGCAGGCAGACCAGCAGCGGGCCCTTTACGGGCGGTTTGCATTAAACAGGAAGCGGTCGCTTGAGACCGATGAAGGGCGGACCTACCTTTCGGAGATCCTCAGGCGGCTTGCCCCGATCAACGAGTACAGCACCGTCCGGGTTCTCGATGCGTTCGCGTTCATCGACGCGATGGAGCCAGAGCACCGGGTGCCGACCGTCGCGGTCCTCGCGGATCTCCTCACTTCGATCGATCTTCTAGCGCACCCATCGGTCTACAACAACATCCGCCGCTTCCTCCTCGGAGCCCCGGAGGCCGCTCGGGCGTATGAGGCGGAACACGGCGAGATTCCGGGACTCAAGAGGACTTAGCCGAACCCGTACTCGAGAGTCAGCCCGACACCCGTCTCGCGGACGTTCGCAACCTTTGCAAGTGCAATCTTTGCCGCAAGGTCGGTGCAGTGGCAGGGATGAAGAGCAGCCGGCTGCACCTCGGAGAAGTAGTCGAGGATTCCGCGCATCTGCTTAGGAGGGGTGTTGAGGAGGTGGAACCCGCCGATGACGTCGAGGATCCGGTCATCGCCGCAGACCTCACGCGCCTGCTCGACGATCGAGCAGATGCCGGAGTGAGAGCACCCGGTTATGACGACAAGCCCCTCCGGAGTCCTGCAGGCGAGCGCGGTATCGTCGACGACGGTATCGTCCCGGATGCCGTCCGGTGTGTAGACGTAGCCTATCGGTGGCGTCTGTTCGAACTCGAACCGCCGCTCGATCTCCCCGAGGAAGACAAGGTTCTTCGTCAACCAGAGAGGGCCCGTCGTGAGGAGGACCTTACCGTGCCGGAAGAGTTCCTCGACCGAGAGGTGGCATCCGATCTCTCCGACGCCGTCGCAACTCCGGGTGAGGAACGCGTCGGGATGGGCGACGAACGTGGGCGGAACGCGCCTCTGACCCTCAAGGATTGCCTCGGTATGAAGCCTGATGAGGGCGTCAAGGCCCCAGGTGTGGTCGAGGTGACCATGGGAGAGGACGATCTCTTCGACGTTGAGGAGGTCAATCCCCATCTTCCGGGCGTTGGGAACGAGAATGCCCGAGTAGCCGGCATCAAAGAGGAGCCGGGTCTCGCCGTCTTCAAGGTAGATCGAGAGCCCGGGTTCCGCGAGGAAGTAGCGATCGGTGAGGGCGACGTTATCGACAAGGACCGAAAGCCTCATCCGCAGCGCCTCCCGAACGCCGCATTCACCGCGCACGAATCCATGCAGATAGTGGGCACAGAGCGGTTAAGAAGGTTTCCGGAGGGCGCTCCCTTCCACCCGCTCCCTGAGCGCCCGGTTCATCAGCAGGAACCCAAGCTGCGTCGCCCGGAGGGTCTCAGTGAGGGCGACGATGGGTACCAGCAGCCCGGTGAAGACCTCGGCCTGGACGAACCGGGAGCCGTCGCCCTCGGGAATGATGGTGAACCGGTGCTCGCCGTCGAGGAGCCCCGCAATCAGGACACGGCCGACCCACCGGAGCTCGTGACCTTTCGCGACCCGCAGCACCTTCGGCCGAAACCGCATGCTCTTCATGCCCGGCGGGCGGATCTCGACCGAGAGACGGGTCCCCACCCAGGGTTTCCCCTCGATCGACCGGATGAATGGGTTCCAGTCGGGGTAGGCCGCGAAGTCAGTCAGCACCCGCCAGACAGCCTCTGGCGGGGCGGCGATGACGGTCTCCGCCCGGATCTCACGGACCAGGGACCCGAAGCATGCCGCCGGGGATGGAATCATGCTCATCGTACGATCGCTTCGAATGGACCAGATGGGAAAAAAGGCTTACCCGTCGGGACGGTTGTGGTACAACACCTCCTTTCACGAGATCAGGCACGATGTACTATCCCACAGTCCGGCCGGAAGATGCAGACGACGGCGAGGATCGGAGGAAAGGGATGGGGGTCGTCCCCCGCAGGCGGGTTATACCGCCCCTCAGTCGTGGGCGACAAGATCCCCGAGGAGTTTGACGATATCGATCCAGAGCACGAGATCCCTCCCCGTCTGCCCGGCACCCTCGCCGCGGCTGAGTTTGATGACCCCCTTGATGCACGCCATATGTGAGATCGAGTCGTCCATGACCTCTATATCCTCCTCGGAGACCTTGATGACACTGTGGACCTCATCCACGATCACTCCGACGTTCGAGCCCGCGGCCGCATCCGGGACCAGAACGATGATCTTCTGGTCGTCGGAGATCTCCGCGGCCGATGCCGGGTCGAGGAGGAGTGCGAGGTTGATGATGTTCGTGATCTCTCCCCGGAGATTGATGATGCCGGCGAGGTACGGGGAGGAGCGGGGGATCGGGGTGATCGGGATCATCTCGACGATCTCACGAGCGACACCGATATCGAGAGCATACAGGGAGTTCCCGATCTCGAACTCCACCACGTCGATGAGCGCTGCCACCCGCCCGTCCCCCTAGATCCTGATACCGTTCATCGTTTCCCGAAGGTGCCCCGTCATCTCACCAATCTCGTGCGTGACGCTCCCGATCTCCTCGACCGAGGCGCTCGTCTCCTCGGCGAGCGCTGCGAGGCTCTCCATCTGCGACTGCATCTCGTTGGTCAGTCGGGTCCCCTCACTCATGGCCTGCACCACCCGGTTCGCGGTCCCCGCCTGGTCCTCCGTCGCCTTCGCGATCTCCGCGATGCTCCGGGTCACGGCCATCGTCTCGTCGATGATCTCGTTCAAGGCCCCGATTGTCCGGTTCACGCTCTCGACTCCCGAACCGATCTCGACGCTCGCCGAGAGGATTGAAGACGCCGTCTTCTCGCTGCTGACCTGGATCGCATCGATGACCTGTTCGATGTGGTTGGTCGCGCTCTTCGTCTCCCCGGCAAGGTTCCGCACTTCTCCCGCGACGACAGCGAATCCCCGGCCGTGCTCTCCTGCCCGGGCAGCCTCGATCGCGGCGTTGAGCGCGAGAAGGTTGATCTGACTCGCGACGTCGTTGATCATCTTGACGATCTTGTCGATCTCGTGGATCTGAGCGTCGAGATGCTTGATCTCCGCAACACTCTGCTCCGTGATCTTCTCGACTTCGGCCATCTTCTTCTCGGCCTCGTTCCCGAGAGCCTGAGCCTCTTTGCCCCGGGACGCGGCCCTTTGAGCCCGCTCGAATACGTCCTGAGCAGTGCTCGCCACCTCCTCGTTGGATGCGGAGAGATCGGCGATCTGCCGGTTGACACCCTCGATCTCCGCAAGGACCTGTTTCGCAAGGTCCGCGCAGCGCTGGCTAGTCCGCGCCACCTGCTCCGAGGCCTTCGCGATCTCGTCGGAACCTTTGGTCATCTCCGACGTTCCGGCCTCCAGCCGGTTTACGGCACGATTGAGCTCCATGAAGTTCGTGGAGAAGGCAATCCCGATCTGGTTGAGCGCCTCCTTGAACTTGCCGAACTCACCGGCGGCATGGATCTCCTCGTTGAACCGGACGGTGTAATCCCTGGCGGCAAAAGCGTCGGCAAGCCTCATCGCCTCCTCGAGCGGCTCCGTCACCGCCTCGATGATCCCGTTTATCCCGTCGGCGATCTGCCGGATATCGCCCGTGTACCGCTCTGCCTCGGCACGGGCCTTCAGGTTCCCCTCTCGCGCTTCCGCAGCCACGCGGAGGATATCCGCGACCGCACGCTTCTTCTCGGTCACATCCGGGAAGTACTCGATCGCCCCCACGACCCTTCCCCGCTCGTCGGTCAGCGGGGCCCCGGTGCAGTCTATGATCACGTCGCCGCAGGTGTTGTCGCAACGGTAAATGACCCGCTGCTCCATCGCGACCCTGCACGGACACTGCGCCGTCTTGCAGTTGCCGGTCCGGTAGAGGTCGTAACACCGCTTCCCGACGGCATCCTCCGGCCTCATCCCGAGGAGGTTCGCTGCCGCTTTGTTGATGTAGAGGATCGTATACTCGGTGTCGACCAGGTGCATGGGAAGTTCGATCGAATCAAGCCCCTGGACGAGAAGTCTGTACCGGGTGAGTTCATCACCGGACGCTCCGGCATCCTTCGCCGGGTTTTCTGGTGGTGTAGCGTTTATCATTTCTGCTCATCCTCACCCCCGGCACCCGCATTGCCGGTCGCCCGGCACCCGGCGGGGCCGGGTAATCCCTTCGAGATATCCGGCAGAACAAGGCCTGTATCGAAAACTAGGCCTTTCTGGGAGATTATTTCGACATCGCCAGGAATATCGTGAAGTATTTGATGTATCCAAGGCTTTAGAATTAATACTTCTCGATCACGATCATTCGTTAATTTCAAGTATGCCGGATAATACGGGAGAAGCATACCATCTGCTGGAAAAAGCGGATGCTCCTTCGGGCCGGCGATCCTGCCGACGCGCCGGAGGACTGAAATCTCTTCGTACAGAACAACTCTCGCGGAGTCTTCCATGACAGAACATGCAACCTTCTCCCCCGACGAACCGGGAAAACCCGGACCGGTCGGTCTTGCGGCCGGAATGCGGCTCGGGCTCGACCGCTTAAAAGACCTGCAGGAACACAGAGGATTCGAGGTCATCCTCTACTTCGATGAAGACCTCGCACGGAGCTCGACGCTCGACGCCGACTATGCAGACTTCCAGATCGTCCCCGTCCAGGCCCGGCCGTTCATGCCGCTTGCGGTCTTCCTCCGGGTGATTACAGAGCGCGATCCGGAGTTTGCAGAACGGATGCAGAGCGAGCCTCCGACCGTTGAGGTTCTGGAGACCGGAACGCTCAACCGCTACTCCGGGTGCGTCCTGTGCACAAGGCCGTACGTGAAGGGGCTGCTACTATAGCCTGCCCGCCCGGGTTCGGGCAGTCCAGTTGCGCGGGACCGGCGTCCGGTTCCCGAGATCAAACTCGGCGAGGACGTGCCGGCAGGTGCAATGCTCACCCAGGTGGCAGATGGCGGCCTTCGTTGCCTCAAACCGGAGCGGGAGATCGACTCCGGGGATGAGTTCAGGCAGATCACCGTAGCCGAGCGTGATGTGCGGCGAGTAGCGCTCATACGCGGATAACTTCGGGAACCGGGTAAGACAATCGATGGATGACCCCGACGCTCCACCCGCAAAACTCTCAGGTCCCACATCAAGTGCCCAATACGGTTTTAAAGCATTCATCACCGTCTTATGGAAGAGCTGGATGATCTCCGTCCGAAGGATGTGAAAGACGGAGACGGTTCTCCCGGCGCCTGTGCGGCGTTTTGCGACGGCATCGATCGTCAGGCTCATCGGGGAGCACTGCCGGGAGATCTTATCCACGGTTCTCGTGATCTCTCGAAGGTCGTCTCGCTTTGCCGGGAACATTGCAACTGAGATATGCGGGAGGCAGTCCTCCCAGCCCAGGCGTATCCCACCGTCCGGGGCGCCGGCGAGCAGAGTCCGGTTCACGCCGATCGCCGTATCCATAATAGGTCTCGGCGGCAGAAGGACAACGTCGATGGCAACTGTATCGGGAAGTTCATGCATGGAGGGCTGATCAGGCGACAGCGATAGAAAAGGGTTATCCTTTGGGATCGGCAACCCCCGTCAGACCGCACCCGGTTCGGAACAGACGGGATTCACCACTTCACACCGAAGATCGGCTCCTCCTCGACGATATTTGTGACCCTTCGTACACTTGCCTCCATCGGAACATCTTCGCCGCTGCAGAGATCCCGTTTGAGTTGCTCAAGGCCCACAGCCACCGAGTCATCCTTTGCATGGACACCACTTACCGTCACCCGAAACGTCAGCGTCACCAACCACTGGATCGTTTCTGTCTCTTCCCCACCTCGTAGCATGGACGGGGTATACCTCCACGGGGGTGATAAAGGCAGCTCATCATCAAGAGACCTTCATCCGAAAGACCACCCACCCCCCATCTCCGATGAAACGAAGGTGCATCCGCACAGTCTCCATGCAAAAAAACTGAAATGAAGTACGAGAACGGAGGGCCAGCACGATGTTCGGGATACGCCCGGAAGTTGACGTATGGCGAGGTGTAGAGCGTTGCAGTTGTATCAATGGAGGTATAGTGCGACAACTCATCTGGTTAATCAGTCCCGCACTGACCCATCCGCACCCCGACCATAATATAATTCATACAAAATAAAATATTTTCGGAGATCCAGGTCAGATTGCACCGTCTAGATCCGGCAGTGTGAGACAGACACAACGCATATATACAAACATCAGAAATTTCGGGCTCCAGAGAACCATATTCTGGAGGAGAGAGATGGTCCTGGAGGCCAAGGCAAACCCCCGGGGAGGCACGGGGAGGCAAGCGATCGGCTGCGTCGCGATCGTACTCATACTTATCCTGGTGCTCATCCCGGCATCGGCAACCGCACAGGCACCGTCGGTGATCGTCTCCAACTACACCGTTACCCCTCCCGTCCTGATGCCCGGAGACGAAGGAACGATCACGGTGGTCCTCACAAGTACTGCTCCGGCAGCATCCGGATCGCCGCTTGAGATCCGACTGGACATGAATACATCAACAGAGACCGCACAGAACGCCTACATCGAGAGCGTGCTCGTAAACGGCGAAGGCGTCGAGGTCCTGACAGGGAGTTTCCAGGATATCGGCGAGATCGGTCCCGGCCAGTCCATCCCGCTCACCTTCCAGATACGCGCTCCGGGAAAAGAAGGGATCTACTTCCCGGAGATCTGGGTCAGCGTGCGGGATGCGGCCGATGTGCGCTACCCCATACCGGTGAATGTCAACTCGGCCTACGCCCTTGCCAAGAAACCGGCGCTCCGGGTGGAGAGGACCGTCCCGACAACCGTCGACCCGGGATCTCCCTTCAACGTCACGCTCACGCTCATTAACGACGGCCAGGCGAGTGCAAACGACATCACCGTTGCCATCAACACAACCTCTAACGCGATCACCCCACGGACCTCGGAGAACTACTACATCCCGGAACTCGGGGCCGGAGAGGAGACGGTGCTGAATCTCTCGTTTGAGACCGATACAAATGCGCCCCTCGGACTCACCCCGGTTCTCGTCATCACCGATTACCGGAGCGCCGATCTCGCGGCGTTTCGGCAGGTGGCGACGATCGGTGTCCCCATCGTCGGCCGCGCCGAGATGGGGGTCGCCTCCATCAGGACCGATCCGGCCCGGGTCACCGCCGGAGACCCGGTGGACCTGACGATCCGGATAGAGAACACCGGGACGGCGGACGCCGAGTCGGTCCGGGCAACCATCGACGGTCTGCCACTCCCGGGGAGCAGGGAGGCCTTTCTTGGGACAATAGAGCCGGGGAACGACGGGCCTGCGGTATTCACCCTGCAGGCCGATCAGGAGGGAGAGTATCCCTATACCCTCACCATTCAGTATACCGATGATTACGGAGTGCACACCACCCGGCAGGACCTGAACCTGACCGTCGCGGCATCAAATACGATACCCACGATCGCCATCGCAGCAGCGGTTCTCATCATCGCCGTTGTGATCGCGGTCCTCTGGTACCGGAGACGGCAGGAGGGGTGACATTTCGTGTTTGAGGGCCTCAAGGTCTCTGCATTCCTCGCGTGGAAGGCCATCCAGCGCGGGAGCAAGGGGACGTTAATCCTCACCATCATGATCATCGCCCTCATCTTCGTGAACCTGGTCTTCCTCCCCTCCATCATCTCGGGGGTCGTCAAGACCTTCGATACACAGTCGATCGAGTTCGATCTGGGAAACCTGGTCATCGAGCCCCGGGAGGGCAGCCAGTACATCAACGATGCAACCGAACTACAGAAGAAGGTCGAGCGTATCCCGGGGGTTACCGGCACATCGCCCCGAATAGCCGCCGGGGTGACCTACTTCTACCGGGGCCGGAACGCCGCAAGCACGCTCTATGGCATAACCCCGGAGGATGAGCGGTCGGTGACCAGGATCGCCGAGTATATGATCGAAGGAGAGTTTCTCTCGGACGGGGATACCGGCGCAATCGTCATAGGCGCAACCCTCGCGGGGAGAGAGGGAGAAGAAGGGGGCGGTCTACCCACGCTCGAGGGGGTCACGGTCGGCGACTCGGTGGAGGTGGCCTACCCGAACGGGGAAACAAGAATCTACCGGGTGAAAGGGATCTTCGAGACACAGTCGTTCGGCGTCGACACGGCAGCCTTCGTTACCAGCCAGGAGATGAGCGATGTGCTCGGGCTACAGGATCAGGCATCCATGATCCTGGTCAAGACCGAGGAGAACGGCAGGGAGGATGAGTACAAGACCGAAATCCTCTCCTATGGCATCCAGGAGAACGTCTGGACGTTCAGGGAGAAGGCCGGGGGGTTCGTCGACCAGGCGATCCAGAGTTTCAACATCATCAACACCATCTCGACACTCGTCAGCCTGATCATCGCCATCGTGGTGATCTTCATCGTGATCTTCATCAACACCGTGAACAGGCGGCGACAGATCGGGATTCTCAAGGCGATCGGGATCGACCAGCAGATCATCATCAACTCATACGTCCTCCAGGTGCTCTTCATCACCGGCGTCGGAGCGCTCGTGGGGATTGCGCTCAACGCCGGCGTGACGACCTACCTGACTGCCTATCCGCTCGTCTTCCCCGGCGGCCCGGTCTATCCGGATGTGGAAGTGTCATCAATCCTCCAGAGCATCGCAAGCCTCTTTGCGGTCTCGATAGTGGCAGGGTACATCCCCGCCTGGCAGATCGCCCGGGAGGAGATCCTCTCCGCAATCAGGGGGTGAAGACGTGATCGTTGCAGAAGATCTCACGAAGGTCTACACCATGGGAAGGGTGGAGGTCCGCGCTCTTGGCGGCGTCTCGCTTGAGGTCGCAAAGGGCGAGTTTGTCGGGATTATGGGGGCGAGCGGAAGCGGCAAATCAACGCTCCTCCATATCCTCGGGCTCCTCGACCGGCCCACAACCGGCGCGGTCACGATCGACGGGACCGATGTTCTCTCCCTCTCCGACCACCGTCGGACTCTCTTTCGGCTGAACCGGCTTGGCTACGTCTTCCAGGACTACGCTCTCATCGGGGAGCTCACGGCGCTCGAGAATGTCTACCTGACGTCGCTTGTCCGGGGGGATCCAAAGGAGGAGTACCTCAAAAAGAGCACCGAGATCCTGGAGCGGGTCGGGCTTGGAGACCGAATCCACCACCGGCAGAGCGAACTCTCGGGCGGAGAGCAGCAGCGGGTGGCGATCGCCCGGGCTCTCGTGAACAGTCCGAGCATCCTGCTCGCCGACGAACCCTGCGCGAACCTGGACAGCCAGACATCAAAGAGCATCCTCGACCTCTTCGCCCGGCTAAACGAGGACCTGGACCAGACGATCGTGATGGTCTCGCACGAAGACTGGCACAAGGAGTACTTCTGCCGGGTGGTCACCCTGCGGGACGGGTTGATCGAGAGTGTGACGGAGTGCAGATAATCCGCGCAGGTTCTCAACCGGGCCTCGCCGGACCCTGTGTGTGAAAAAGCAGCGGCAATATTTTTATATTGAACCTGTTATACACCCCGCCGGGTGAGACGTATGCAGGAGCAAAAGACATTCAGGTGCAAGGACCTCGGTCTTGCGTGCGAGTTTGAGGAGAAGGCAGAGGACGAGAACGAGCTGATGAGGCGCATCGAGGGGCACATCCAGACCGCTCACCAGATGAACCCGGAACAGCCCGAAGTGCAGGAGAAAGTCCGCAAAGCGATGAAATGAGGGGGTTCCACCCCCACTGGCCTTTTTTTAGCAGGAAGAAAAACAGGTTCTCCTCCAGGAAACGCCGTCGCGGTCTATAGGGTGCATCGTATGCGTTGTGGAAGGCATACACCGGAGGACGAGGCCGCCCGCAGACGATGGCAGCACCCCGAGTCTATCCTTGAGGGGTTCGGGCTTGCACCCGGTAAGACGTTCATCGACGTCGGGTGCGGGGACGGATTCTTTGCCCTCCCGGCGGCGCGGATGGTCGGGCCGCACGGCCGGGTCTGCGGGATCGATATCGACGCCGAGGCGCTCGATATCCTGCAGGAGAAGGCTCTCCGCGAAGGGCTCGATAACGTCGTCCTCCATGAGGGGACTGCCGAGGAGACCGTCCTCTGCGACGGGTGCGCCGACTTCGTCTTCTTCGGGATCGCGCTCCACGACTTCGTTGACCCGGTCAGGGTGCTTCTAAACGCGAAGAAGATGGCAGCCCCCGGCGGCCTGATCGTTGATCTGGACTGGAAGAAGGAGCCGCTCCCTCTCGGTCCGCCGACGGAAAAGAAGTTCGACACGGAGTATGTGGTGTCGCTGATGGCAAAGGCAGGGATCCGGGTCACGGCGATCGCGGATTCGGGACCTTACCACTACATCGTCACCGCCGTGCCGGACAAAAAGAAGGGTTAGGGGTTACTTCAGGTTTGCAAGGCCGCCGTAGTTGACGGCGTTCACGAACGCATCGAGATCCTGCTTGGAGCCGCCTTCGACGCTGACGTAGACCATGAACCGGTCGTTCACGCCGACCCAGGTTCCGTAGGAGTCGGGTTTGCTGAAGGACTCCCAGGATGGATGGCCGGAGACCGTGCCCCGCCTGTAGTAGCCTTCGGTCGTCTCGATCGAGAAAAGCGAGTTCCAGATCTCCCAGTAACCCACGTCGTAGTAGGCTGAGTCCTGAATTACGACAGTCGCCCGGGCATCGTCCTTGCTGTAGTCACGGGACACCCAGGTCCACTGGGCGTCCTCTATTGTCGTCGATGCCCCAACTGGATCTTCTGCGGTCCATCCTGCCGGCGCATCCGGGAGGAACGGGATCAACGCCGTAAACGGAACTGCGGTCACGCTTCCCTTTGCAGCCCCGGAGACGCCGGTCGCGCCGGCGGTGGCCGTCGGAGTGGTTCCGGAGGATGTTTCGTCGGTCGTATCCGACGTACCCGTACAGCCCGTCGTCATGAGGCAGAGCGCGAGCAGCGCAAAGAGTCCCAGAATCACTGCTGAAGATATCATTCTCATAATGGTGCCCTCTGGACGACCAGAATGCCCAATGAATATTTATAGATTCCATTTTGGTTTGACAGCCGATCTGATCAGTCGAAAATCGATTTAGGCATGCATGAATCCTCAGCTAGATGACAGATTCTGGAATGATCAAATCCCCATACGCCCGGAGAACGAATATCATTTCCAGGGGTTTAAGAAAAGTATTTACCTATTCCAGGATACCTTTTCGCATGGTTCAGAAAAAGAACATCGTTGGTATCCTCCTAGCAGGATTCCTGGTATTTTGCATGCTCGGCGCCGGTTGCACGTCGCAGCCGGCAGAGCCGGCGACCCCGACCCCCACCCCAACCCCAACCCCGGTGGAGGGTTACTTCTTCAACGAGACGAACAACAACGAGACCGTCACGCTCCCGGCCGGAAGCGCGATCACGATCAGCCTCGTCGAGAACCCGTCGACGGGGTACGAGTGGAACGTCACCTCGTCCGCCGGACTCCAGCTCGTGAATGAGACGCACGATGCACCCCAGACCGAACTCTTGGGTGCTCCCGGAGTTCATATCTGGGAGTACACCGCGGCCGAGCCCGGTGCTGCCGAGTTCTCCGCGATCTACATGCGGCCCTGGGAGAACGTGACCGGAAACGAGACCACATTCTCGATGGCTTTCACCATCGAGTAACCAGATTCCTTTTTTAAAAGAAGCAGGCAAAAGGCCCCCGCTTCAGAGGGGTCCGGCACCCGGTGCGGGATGCACTCACCCTGCATCAATGATCCGATCTTTATCCAAAACGCCCCGGCGGCGTTTCAATACGCATATATATCGCGAAAACAAGGGTGGAACTATGACAGATGTGAGAATTAAAGCCTCGTGCACTCTTGTTCTTCTCGGGGTCCTTGCTCTGGCTCTCATCGTCCCGGCAGCCGCACAGGGAACCACCCCGCGGGTGGTACAACCAGGTGAGACCATCGAGGTTGGGGGCGAACCCCTTGTCCTCGACCTCGTCAATCTCCGGAACGCAGATACGCTCAACCCGATCACGGAACTCCGCCACTACCGCGAAGATAATCCCACGAAGCAGATCATCCGGACCATCGGCGTGCCGAAAGACGGTTACTTTACGATCAATGCGCACACACTCAACGGCAAATACGGGCGATACTTCGCGTTCAGCAAACAGGACGGCCTGATCCAGCATAGCAGCATAACGTTCGTCCCCGCTCCGACAGAAACCCCCACCGGACCGGTCGAGACCAGTACCACGGCGATGGAGACGCCAACCGGGACCGAGAGGGCGCAAGAGACGGCCACCGCGAACCCGACACAGGCACCACTCCCCGGAGTGATCGCGGTGATCGCGATCGGGATCCTGGGGCTGATCTTGGCGACCATACGACGAGAGTAGAGTCTTTGGGCCAGCAGAAGAACCTCACATTCTTTTGGATGGGACATATCATCCCAAAGGGCCATTCATTGAGACCCTCACGACCGCGGTCGGTATTATATACTACCGTGCATACTCCCCGGCCCGAGGAAGGAACACCCGTACGCCCTGCCCCCTCATGATCATCCATGTTCAACGGATTCGCTCTCTCGCGCTAGAGTTTGGTTACAGCAGAACTCTCCGGGATCCTTTCTCCAAACCACAGGATTTCAAGAAGGCACCTCCTGACGGAACGCCTTTTTGGAAACCACCTGGAGGGATAAACCATGAGTGGACGCAACCTCCGTGCACCCATACTCAGCTTGATCGTCCTTGCCCTCTTCGTCGGTGCCGCAACAGCGGCCGAGCATCAGATCACCAACGCCACGGTCGATCAGGTCTATGCAACGGTCCTCGATGATCGCATCCTCTGGTCCGACAACCGGACCGGGGACTACGACGTCTACCTCTACAACCTGACGGAAGCAAGCGAGCGTGTGCTCTCGCCGCCGGAGACCGACCAGTTCGCGACGGCGCTCCCTGCCGGCATGATGATGAGCGGCGACCGAATCGTCTGGCAGGACGACCGAAACGACAACTGGGACATCTACCTCTACGACATCGCCACGGGAGAGGAGACCCGGATCACCACAAACGAGAGCGCACAGATGAGCCCCGCCGTCACGGAGAGCATGATCGTCTGGAACGACTACCGGAACGGCAACTGGGATATCTACGCCTGGACGCCCGATGAGGCGGCGCCGTCCGCGCCGGGACCGGCCGAGCCTCCCGCTCCGCCCGCGCCGGGAGTGACTTCGGTGCCAGAGATACCATCTCCGACGAACGCAACGACGACCCTGCCGCCCGGCGAGACACCGACAGCCACCCAGACACCGGAAGAGGCAACACCTACGCCCGGATCAGACGACGGGACACCGAGGAGCGGTGGATTGACCCGGGTCACGCCAACGATTCCAGTAGTATCAAGACCCGGAGATATCAGCGATCCGTCGGTCTTCGTCATAACCCCGACGCCGTTCATTCCTCCCCTTCACTGATCAGCCCGTTTGGGTGGGTAAGGTAGCAGAGCGCACAGCGTCCGCTCGCCAGAACGGAGATCGAAAAATAGAGGGTATCGGGGGTGATTACTCCAGGTAGTCTTCCGGCCGGGGGATCTGTTCTTTCAGACCCTTGCGCCGGCGGATACCCTTGACCACTTCGTCGACCAGGCCACCAGGAACGAGTTCGAACCCGGCGAACTCCGTGCTCCACATCGCACGCCCTTCGGTAGCGGATCGGACATCCCCGGCAAACCCGAAGAGTTCGGCGACCGGGGCCTTGCCGATGATCGTCATCGTATCGCCGTCGCTCTGGATATCATAGACCTGGCCGCGCCGACCCTGGATCTGCGAGGTTGCCGCGCCCATCTGCTCGCTCGGGACCGTGATCTGGATCTTCTGGGTCGGCTCAAGGAGTGAGTCGCCGGCCATCAGCATGCCTGCCTTGACGGCACTCCGAACCGCCGGGATGACCTGAGCGGGACCACGGTGGATGGCGTCCTCGTGGAGTTTCACATCCACCAGCCGGACCTTCAGGTTCTGGACCTGTTCGTCGGCAAGCGGACCGCCGCGGAGCGCCTCACGCCAGCCCTCGAGGACCAGTTCCATCGTCTCGTTGAGGTACTGGATACCCTTCGTCATATCGATGAACATATTGGTCCCCTCGATCGCCTTGACGTTCTTGGCTTCTTCCTTGTCCATACCGGCTTCAGCGAGGATGTCACGCCGCTCGATTGCCTGCTGGTTCATCGAGACCTTACCCTCCTGAATCAGCTGCACGATAGCGGGGTCCATCGGTTCGAGCTCGATATAGAACCGGTTGTGGCGGTTCGGCGATTTGCCTTCAACCGGGCCGGCCCTGCCCGTGACCGTCTCGCGGTAGACGACAATCGGCGGGGAGGTGATGATATCGACACCCTTGTCACGCTTGATGCGCCCGGTGATGATCTCAAGGTGGAGTTCGCCCATGCCGCTGATCAGGTGCTCGCCGGTCTCCTCGTTGATCGAGACCTGCACAGTCGGGTCTTCCTTCGCCACCTGACGGAGGACCTCGACGAGTTTCGGGAGGTCCTTCATGTTCTTTGCCTCTACAGCGACGGTCATGACCGGCTCGGAGTAGTGCTTCAGCGACTCGAAGGGGGTCATCTCAAGGAGCGTCGTGACGGTCGAACCGACGATGGCATCCTTGAGGCCCGTCACGGCGGCGATGTTGCCGGCCGGGAGCGCATCCACCTCGATCCGCTCGGCACCCATGAAGATACCGACCTGGGCGATGCGGTTTACACGCTTTGCCGCACCCATGATGTAACACTCGGTGCCGCGGCGCAGCGTCCCCGAGAAGAGACGGCCTGTGGCGACCTCGCCAGCGTGCGGGTCAAACGAGATATCGGTGACCATCAGGCAGACCGGCCCGTTCGGGTCGCAGTTGATCATGGCCTTACCTTCGGAGGAGTTGTAGTCGCCGTGCCAGATGATGTGGATACGCCGGTCCTGGGCCTCGATGGGGTTCGGGAGATGCTTGACCACCATATCGAGGAGGACAGCGTGCAGCGGGCTGTTCTTTGCCAGCCACTTCATTTCGCCGGCGTTACATTTCTGGTAGACTTCCTTGAACGAGACACCGCTCTTCTTCATGAAGGGAACGGAGACGGCCCAGTTGTAGAGCGCGGAGCCGAAGGCAACGGTGCCCTTTGCGGCATCGAGTTTCCAGCCCTCGTTGTACATCTTCTCGTTCATGCCCTTGATCAACTTGTTGACCTTGTCGATCACCTTCCCGAGGCGGATCTGCATCTCCTGCTCGTCCACCTTCAGTTCGTTGATCAGCCGGTCGACTTTGTTGATGAAGAGGACCGGGCGGACACCCTCCTTGAGAGCCTGCCGGAGCACCGTCTCCGTCTGAGGCATGGTGCCCTCGACCGCGTCCACCACGACGACGGCCCCGTCGACCGCACGCATGGCACGGGTCACGTCACCGCCGAAGTCCACGTGGCCGGGGGTATCGATCATGTTGATCAGGTACTCCTTGCCATCGTACTCGTGGACCATCGAGACGTTGCTTGCATCGATGGTGATACCGCGCGCCTGCTCCTCCTCGTCGGAATCCATGAAGAGCTGCTTACCCGCAAGCTCCTCGCTGATCATGCCTGCTCCTGCAAGCAGGTTGTCTGAGAGTGTAGTCTTTCCGTGATCAATGTGGGCAACGATACCGATGTTCCGGATCCGCTCCGGCTTGTCCATCAGCTCCGTTACCCGCTCAACCATCTTCTTTCGTCGGGTCATGCTTCACCAAAAAATAATAGGGTATCAACGGGCAGCCTTTGCAATACGCTCTCTCTCTTCTCTCTTTGAGACGGCGTATGAGCGGGTATCGCCGTTTGCGGCTGCAATCAGTTCTTCAGCGAGCGCCTCGCTCACGCTCTTCTTCTTCTTGTGGCTCGCCTGCAGGACACCGTCGGTGATGAACCGCAGGGCGACGTCGACACGCCGCTGGGGGGCGGTATCGACCGATTTCGGGACGTTGATGCCGCCGTACTTCAGCCGGACGGTCTCCTCACGGGGGCCTGCGTTGGCGACTGCGTCCACCAGCACCTGAACCGGGTTCTTCTTGGTCTTCTTGTTGATGATCTCGAAGGCCTCCCGGACGATGCGGATGGCGAGTTCCTTCTTGCCGGTGTTGTGCTCGGTCTGCATCAGTTTGTTGATCAGGCGCTCGACGATCAGCATGTTGCTCTTGTTGAACTGCTGGCCGGCGAGCTTGCCGCAGGAGTGCGGTACGATCATCGTATGCAGGTTCACGTAACGAGCAAGGCTTGGATCCTGGATCACCACCTCGCTCATGTCCCACCGGTTAAAGAGGAGCTGCGGCTGAGTCACTGCTTCTGCTTCTTCCATACAATTTACCTCCGCGGCTTCTCCTTGCGTCCGATGACCATCTCGTGTAAGCTGACGTTGTTGACCTTGGTCACGACGTACCGGACGCCGGGGATATCACCCATCGACCGACCCAGTCTGCCGCCGATACCCTCGATCACGACCTCGTCGTGCTCGTCGATGAAGTTGATAGCACCGTCGCCGACGGCAAATGCGCTCACCTGACGACCATTCTTGATCAACTGCACACGGACGCACTTCCGGATTGCAGAGTTCGGCTGCTTCGCCTCAACACCAATCTTCTCGAGTACGATCCCGCGCGCCTGCGGTGCCCCCTCAAGAGGGTCGGATTTTACATCGAGTCCGAGCTGGCGCCGGGCGTAGACTGGATCATGCCACCGGCCTTTCTTTGAGTCGCGCTTCAGCTTTCGGGCTGCAAATTTACCATTTCCCATCGAATACCCTCGTATAGGTTGAATTTGTGGATAGGAGTAACTCCTGGTGTGCTATAAAACAACGCGCGTTACGGATTTATATATTGTGGAAACCCGTCTGCACGCCGATCTTTCGCCCTAGTTATTTGATCCTGAGCTGATATATATTATATCCTGACAGGCAACCTTCAATGATGACAACCCGGATATACAAGGAGGTCTTTTTCGAGGCAACCCATCGCCTGATCCATTACCAGGGGAAGTGCTTCCGGTTGCACGGCCACCAGTGGCGGGTAGAGGTCTGGATCGAGGGAACACCAGACGAGCGCACCGGGATCGTCTTAGACTACAACACCATCAAGGAGGTCGTCGGCCGGTTCGATCACCAGGTGATCCTGAACGAGGCCGATCCGATGGCAGAATGCATCGAGAAGTTCCACCCGGTTATCACCACCTCCGGCGATCCAACGAGCGAACTCCTTGCCGGGCTGATAGCAGAGATGATCGATGCTATGGCTGCACAGCAGGGATCTGACGCCCGCGTGGCCAAGATCCGGGTCTGGGAGTCGGCATCCAGTTACGCAGAGCGCACCTATGTTCGTCAGTGAGATCTTTCGGAGCCTCCAGGGGGAGGGGAAAAACCAGGGGCGGCCCTGCACGTTTATCAGGCTTGCAGGGTGCAACCTCCGGTGTGCCTGGTGCGACACCTCCTATGCCCAGGAAGGGGGGCGCAATATGAGCGTCGGGGAGGTCCTCGACCGGGTCTGGCTGCAGAACGGGAAGCATATCTGTATCACCGGCGGGGAGCCGCTCCTGCAGCACGACGAGGTTCTCGAACTCTTAAAGAAACTCAGCCTTCATGGATATTCCGTCGAGATCGAGACAAACGGCACCCGCGACTTCCGCGAGATGCAACCCTATGCCTCCATCTGCATGGATGTGAAATGCCCCTCGTCCGGCGCAAGAAGCGATCTTCGGCTCCTCGCCCACATCACCCCCCGCGACTCCGTCAAGTTCGTGGTGGCCGACGAGGACGACCTCCTCTACGCCCGGGCAGTGATGAACCGGTGCGAGATTCGCGGCGAGGTCTTCATCTCCCCGGTGGAGGGGACCGACCGCCGCGCAATCGCAGAGCAGATTGTAAAAGAGAACCTCCCGGTGAGGTTCCAGGTCCAACTCCACAAGATCCTGGGGATAAAATGAAGAAAGCGGTATGCCTTCTCTCGGGCGGGATGGACTCATCCACCCTCGCCTACGTTGCAAAAGATATGGGCTACGATATCATCGCGCTCCACTTCACCTACGGCCAGCGGACAGAGGTAAAAGAACGCAAGTGCGCCAAAGAGATTGCTCGCCTGCTCGGTGCGGTGGAGTTCGTCGAGATCGGCCTTGAACACTTCAAGAAGATTGGGGCCTCGAGCCTGACCGACGAGAACATCCCGGTCGAGGAGTATGTCGGAGAAGAAGAGGGGATCCCAAACACTTACGTCCCGTTCCGGAACGCGAACCTCCTCGCCATCGCGACCAGTCTCGCGGAGGCCCGCCACGCGGAGGCGATCTTCATCGGCGTCCAGACCGGAGACTACCCCGGGTACCCCGACTGCCGGCCGGAGTTCATCGAGGCGTTCCAGCGGGCGATCGATCTTGGGACGGCAGCCAAACCGCGGATCAGACTGATGACGCCCTTCGTCCAGATGTCGAAAGTGGATATCATCGAGAAGGGGCTTCGCCTCGGCGTGCCCTACGAGCATACCTGGTCCTGCTACCAGGCCAACGACCGGGCATGCGGCATCTGCTCCTCCTGCCACTATCGGAGGGAGGCGTTTAGAGAGCTCGGACTCGAGGACCCGATCGAATACGAGGAGTAATGATGGAGATCTACAGGGGTAGCCGGCTCACGGTTGAGAAGAAAGAGGTAACCCTTCCAAGCGGAGAGAAGAAAGAGCGCGTGATCATCCACCCCGGCGGAGCGGTCGCAATCCTCCCGGTCGAGGGGGAGACCTGCTACCTGATCCGGCAGTATCGGTTCGCCATCGACGATTACATCTTCGAGGCACCGGCTGGAACCATCAACGAGGGTGAGGAGCCGCATGAGACCGCGTACCGGGAACTGATCGAGGAGACCGGGATGAAGGCGGAGAGATTCACCCCGAAAGGCTGGATTTATCCCTCTCCCGGCTACACCGACGAGCGGATCTGGCTCTACCTCGCAGAGGGGCTCTCACCCTGCAGTGACTACGAGAAAGACGATGATGAGGTGATCGAGGTCGTCCGCACCCCGATCGGAGATCTCCAGGAAATGATCACCGACGGCAGGATCGTCGATGCGAAGACGATCTGCCTCATCTGCCGGTGCCTGCAGTGAGGGGAGATGAAGAGAACCGGGGTGTGCACATATTTATGCTTTCTCCAGAGAAACACATAGTAGCTTCGAGATATGAACACTATTACTAAAATAGCTTGGTGAACTCCATGGAAGAGACGCAAGAGATGGATATGGCGCGAAAGCGCTATGAATTTAAAAAGACGCTTGAGAGACTTGCGGAGAAGGAAGGGAGCGGTACCGAGCTGATCACACTCTATATACCCCCGGACAAGCAGATATCCGACGTGACCGCCCAGCTCCGTGACGAGTTCGGGCAGTGCTCAAACATCAAAAGCAAGCAGACCCGGACAAACGTTCAGAGTGCCATATCCTCCATCCTCTCCCGTCTCAAATACTACAAGCGCCCGCCGGAGAACGGCATAGCCGTCTTCTGCGGCACGATCAACATCGGAGGCGACCGCACCGACCTTCAGTGCGAGATCATCGAACCGCCCGAACCGCTCAATACGTACATGTACCGGTGCAGTTCCTCCTTCGAACTCGAACCCCTCCAGCAGATGCTCGGTGAGAAGGAGGTCTACGGCCTCATCGTCATCGACCGGCGCGAAGCCTACGTCGGCTTTCTTAGGGGCAACCGGATCGAGCCGGTCCGCGGCGTCACCTCGACGGTTCCGGGCAAGCAGCGGAAAGGCGGGCAGTCGAGCGTCCGTTTCCAGCGGCTGCGGCTGATCGCCATCAACGAGTTCTACAAGAAGGTCGGGGATCTCGCAACCGAGGTCTTCCTCGCCGAGAAGGACTTCTATGAGCGGTTCAAGGGCGTGCTGATCGGCGGCCCGACCCCGACCAAAGAGGAGTTCGAGGCGGGCGGCTACCTCCACCACGAACTTCAGAAGCGGATCATCGGGCTCTTCGACGTCTCGTATACGAACGAGTCCGGGCTTGCCGAACTTGTTGAGAACGCTTCGGACGCCTTAAAAGGCCTTGATATCATCAAGGAGAAGAACGTGATGAACCGGTTTCTCCAGGAACTGGTCAAGGACGACGGGGCTGCAGCCTACGGCGAGGAGAGCGTCAGGAAGAACCTGGAGCTCGGCGCCGTCGACACGCTCCTCCTCTCCGAGCGGCTCCGGCGAGCACGGGTGAAACTTGCCTGTCCGAACAGCGACTACACCGAGGAGCGGACGATCAGCCTCGAGCCCGGCAAGCACATCAAGGATCTCGACTTCGGCACCTGTCCAAACGACGGCGGGCAGCTCTATGTGGCGGAGGAGAGCGACATCATCGACGAGTTGACCGCGCTCGCCGACCAGAGCAGCACAGATGTCAAGATCATCTCCGATGATTTCGAAGAAGGTTCGATGCTCTATAATGCATTCGGCGGGATTGCTGCAATCCTGCGTTACAGGACCGGATACTGATGATGTTTCAGGAGAAGTACCACCAGATTGAGCGCATGCTCCGCGCATGCACCGGTGAAGAGGATGTCCTCCTCACGACAGGCGGGGATCACGCCGACCTCGCCTCGACGATAGCGTTCAAACTTGCGAAGAAGGAGAAGCGCCCTCCCCAGAAGATCGCCGCCGATATCGTGGAGAAACTCTCCAAAGACCCAGAACTCGGCGACGTGCAGGTTGAGGCCGCCGGTCCCTACATCAACTTCCGGTTCGGCCCGTCACTCCTCGGAGAGGCGGTAAGAGAGGCGCTCGAGCCCGGCTACGGGAAACATTCCCGCCGCTCCGTCCGGGTCATACTCGAGCACACGAGCGCAAACCCGAATGGGCCCCTTCATGTCGGGCATATCCGAAACACGGTCATCGGCGACACCCTTGCCCGGGCATTCCGCAAAGCCGGGTATCCACTCGAGGTGCAGTATTACTTAAACGATATGGGCCGCCAGATCGCCATCGTCTCATGGGGATTTGACCGCCTCGATATCCCCCGGAGCGAGGGCGAGAAGGAGGACCATTACGTCGCCCGGGTCTACGTCGCGGCAAACCGTGAGATCGAGAAGAACCCGGAGATAACCAAGGAGATCGATCACCTCATGCAGAAGGTGGAGCAGGGCGACGCGGAGACCGTCGCGAAGTTCCGCAGAGTCGTCTCCCTCTGTGCCGAAGGGATCAAGGCGACCCTCGCCGCAATGAATGCCCACCACGACCGGTTCGTCTGGGAGAGCGATTTTGTCCGGATCGGGGATGTGGATCGGATCTTTGAGCGGATCCGGCGCCTGCCTCAGACCCATGAGGACGAGACCCTCTGGGTCGATCTCTCGGAGAGAGGCTTTGAGAAGAAGTACATCCTCCGGCGCAGCGACGGCACATCGGTCTACAGCGCCCGCGACCTCGCCTACCACACCTGGAAGGCCCGCAACTACGACCGGATGATCGACGTCCTCGGAGCAGATCACAAGTTGATCGGCGCCCAACTCCAGGCCACCCTGGAACTGCTCGGCGAGCGGCCGCCCGAGATCGTCTTCTTCGAGTTCGTCTCCCTCCCCGAGGGCTCCATGAGCACCCGGGCAGGCAAATTCGTCTCGGCAGACGAACTGATCGAGGAGGTGACCTCAAAGGCATACGAGGAGGTGACCGTCCGCCGGCCGGAACTCTCCGAAGAGGAACGGCGCTCGATCGCAAAGTCGGTCGCCATCGCCGCCATCCGCTACGACATCGTGAAGGTCTCCCCGGAGAAGAGCACGGTCTTCGACTGGAAGGAGGCTCTGGACTTCGAGCGGCAGAGCGGACCCTACATCCAGTACGCTCACGCCCGGGCCTGCAGCATCCTCGAGAAGGCCGGAGAGTTTACGCCGATGTTTACCTATGAGACCGAGCACGAGGTCGCGCTCGCCCGACACCTTGCCCGGTTCCCGGCCGTCATCGAGCAGACCGTGGAGGAACTTCGGCCGCATCTCCTCGCCAACTACGCCCGCGAACTCGCCGACCTCTTCAACGCCTTCTACCACTACGACCCGGTCTTGAAGAGCGAAGGCGAGACCCGCAACAGCCGTCTCACGCTTGTCGATGCAGTCAGAAACACCCTGCAGGAGTCGTTAGAGATACTCGGTATCGATGCACTCAGAAGCATGTAAGGCCTTAAAGAGGCAGGGCTACCAGTTCGTCAGCCCTGCCTCTTCGGCGGCCGTCAAGCCCTGCATGTGGAACAAACGGGCGCTCAAGGGCGGCGAGATGTGCTACAAGGCGCAGTTCTACGGGATCGAGAGCCACCGTTGCGTCCAGATGACCCCGACCCTCAAGTGCAACCAGCACTGTCTCTTCTGCTGGCGGTCTTTCGAGCACGAGGTTGTGGAGGATGAGGAGTGCCCGCCGGAAGCGATCATCGCGAACCTCCGCCGCCTCCAGAAGAAAGCCCTCTCGGGCTACAAGGTCTCGCCCTACGTCGCGCCGGAGCGGTTTGCCGAGGCCCTCGCTCCCACGATGGTCGCGATATCCCTCTCGGGAGAGCCGACCTGCTACTCGCGCCTTGCGGAACTCATCGATGGTCTCAACGCCGAAGGCTACACAACGTTCCTCGTCTCGAACGGGACCCGGCCGGACGTTCTCTCCCGGTGCCGGCCCTACCAGACCTACGTCTCGCTCGATGCCCCCGACCGGGAGACCTACCTCTCCCTCTGTCGCCCGAGAGAGGACTACTGGGACCATATCCTCGAGAGTCTCGCCGGGCTTGCCGGCCGGCGATCCGCCATCCGGACCACCGTGGTGCGCGGCTACAACGACTTCTCCCCCGAGCGGTATGCGGCGATCTACCAGGACTCCGGGGCCAGGTTCATCGAAGTAAAGGGTTATATGCATCTGGGGTACAGTAGGAATCGACTGGAGAGGGACCGAATGCCGGAACATCACGAAATTCGGGCGTTCGCCGAGAAAATAACGGAGCACTGCGACTATACCATCAAGGATGAGAGCCCGGCAAGCCGGGTCGTCTGTCTGGAGCGGAAGATATGAGATTCGATGTGGAAGAGTTCAAAAAGAGAGCGAGAGAAGACTTCGAACACGCCTGGCACGAAGGGCCGTCGGTCCTGACCCCGGCCGGGATTGAGGAGCGATACCCCCGGCTGAAGTACACCCGGGCTACGGCCCACCCGATCTTTGAGATCACGCAGCGGCTCCGCGAGACCTACCTCTCGATGGGGTTTGACGAGGCGATGAACCCCATCATCGTCGAGGAAGCCGATATCTATCGACAGTTCGGGCCTGAAGCCATGGCCGTCCTCGACCGGGTCTTCTACCTCGGCGGGCTGCCCCGTCCGAATGTCGGGATTGCACGTAAGCAGGTCGAGGAGATCGAGGCCATCCTTGGTCGCACAATCCCGAACGAGACCGAAGAGAGGCTCCGCGAGACTCTCCACGGCTACAAGAAGGGAACGATCGACGGAGACGAGCTGACGCACGAACTCGCCACCGTCCTTGGTGCGGACGATGCAACCGTGGTGCACATCCTCGATGCCGTCTTCCCCGAATTCAAGGCGCTCGCACCTGAGTCGTCGCGAAACACCCTCCGCAGCCACATGACGAGCGGCTGGTTCCTCACACTCTCCTCCCTCTGGGAGAAGCGCCGCCTCCCCATCCGGCTCTTCTCGGTTGACCGGTGTTTTAGGCGGGAGCAGGAGGAGGGGCCGACCCGCCTGATGGCCTACCACTCGGCATCCTGCGTCGTCGCGGGCGAAGACGTCACCCTCGAGGAGGGGAAAGCCGTCAGCGAGGCCCTCCTCTCGGCCTTCGGGTTTACCGAGTTCCGGTTCCAGCCCGACGAGAAGCGGTCGAAGTACTACATGCCCGGGACCCAGACGGAGGTCTACGCCCGCCACCCTGTCCTTGGGTGGGTCGAGGTCGCCACGTTCGGCATCTACTCCCCCTCGGCGCTCGCGGAGTACGGGATCGGCGTGCCGGTGATGAACCTCGGTCTTGGGGTGGAGAGGCTAGCGATGATCGTCTACCAGTCAAACGATATCCGCCAGCTCAGCTTCCCGCAATTCTTCCCGCAGGAGGTCTCGGACCGGGATATCGCCGGCGCCATCCACCTCCGCGAGGAGCCGAGATCCGTTCTTGGAAAGCAGATGGCCGAGGCAATCCGGGCTACGGCCGCCGAGCACGCGACGGCCCCCGGGCCGTGTGCGTTTACCGCGTGGAAGGGTGAGATTGCAGGAAGGGAGATCGAAGTCATCGTCGAGGAGCCCGAGTCCAACACGAAACTCTGCGGCCCTGCCTGTGCAAACGAGGTCTACGTCCACGACGGCTCGGTGCTCGGGGTCCCGGACACCGAGAAGTGGGCGAAGGTCAGGGCAGAGGGCGTCTCCACCGGCATCACGTATCTCGATGCCGTTGCAAACCTCGCCGCCGCCCGGATCGAGGAGGCCGCACGGTGCGGAGAGGAGGCCCATATCCAGGTGAAGATGTCAAAACTCCCCTCGGACATCAACCTGCGCATCGAGGAGTACGCGATGCGGTATATCACCGACCACAACAGAAAGGTGGACCTCCGTGGACCGGTCTTTTTGACGGTCAGGTCCGTCATCCTGGGGCAACCGACTCAATAAGGCTCTTTTCCCGCCCCTGTCTCTTCTTTTTTGTGGTCACGCCGTCCCTGTCGCACTCGATGCACCTCCAGAGCAACGGCAGCACGTCCCGCTGCTCAACCAGGTTGAAGCGTGCCCTGCTCGGGGCGAGCCCGACCTTGATCGAGTAGGCTTCGGGCGGCAGCACCTCAAAGAGGTCTTCATCGGTCCGATCGTCGCCGATGGCGAGGATAAAGTCCCAGGCCCGCTGGGTGACCCAGTTCAGCGCCGCTCTCCCTTTGTTGACGACGTTGTTCTTGATCTCGATGACCTTGTTGCCTTCCATAACGCCGACATTCAGGTTGGAGGTCAGGTGCAGGAGATCGTCTTTGAGATCCTTTGCCCGCTGTGCACCGAGCAGCGGCTCCGTCCTCCGGTAGTGCCAGACGAGGGAGTAGTCCTTCTCCTCGATGAAGGCGCCGGGCGTGCGGTCCGTGTAGAGCTCAAGGAGCGGGTAAATCTCCGCCTTCCACTCATCCGAGAGCGCCTCAGACATCCGCCACTCTCCGGACCGCTCTTTTATCCAGACCCCGTGCTCGGCAATGAGCCCAATATCCATCGCCCCGAACCAGGCATCCAGGGTATACCGGTCTCTGCCGCTGATTACCACGACCTCGTTTCCCGGAGCCCGGGAGAGGGCCTCGAGTAACTTTCGGGTGGCATCGTCGGGGACCGCCTTCTGTGGTTTTGCGGCAAAAGGCACCAGGGTTCCGTCGTAGTCGAGGAGGAGGAGCCGGTCCTCTCCGGTAGCGTAATCTGCGACCAGTTCCTCCCTGATGTCGGGTGTGATGATCTGTTCGGAGCGCTCGACCTGGACAGCCCGGGCATCACCGAGGCGTGTGAGGAAGTCGCCGACCCAGTGCTCGATGTCGTAGCGCATCAGCCGCTTCTGCATCGTCCGGTTCCGCTCGATCTGCTCCTTCTCCGGCATGGCAAGTGCAGCCTCAATCGCCTCGATCACCGCGTCCTGGTCGTTTGGATTGACGATGATCGCCTCACCGAGTTCCTCGGCCGCTCCCGCCATCTCGGAGAGGATGAGCACCCCGGTGCCGTCGGTCCTCGTGGCGACGTACTCTTTCGCCATCAGGTTCATCCCGTCACGGAGCGGTGTCACCAACGCGACATCGGCAGCGCTGTAGAACGCCACCAGTGTATCAAACGGGAGGAAGTTGTAGAAGTAACTGACCGGAGTCCAGTCGGTCGTCCCGTACTTCCCGTTGATGCGCCCGACGAGTTCGTCGATCTGTTTCTTGAGCGCCTGGTAACTATCGACGCCCGTCCGGGACGGGACCGCGACGAGGACAAGGGAGACGGCACCCCGATACTCGGGTTTCTTCTCGAGGAGTGCGTCGAAGGCCTCAAGCCGGAGGGGGATCCCTTTCGTGTAGTCCAGGCGGTCGAACGAGAGGATTATTTTGCGTTTCCCGTACATCTGCCGTATCCGGGCGATCTCCTTCTGGACGGGGGTGCTGCCTGCAGCGTCGGCAAACCGCTGGTAGTCGATCCCCATGGGGAAGAGATCGGTCCGCACCACGCGGGTCCCGGTCCGAACCTCTCCGAACGAGTGCTCGTAGCCTAAAAGCCGCCGAACACTGGAGAGGAAGTGGCGGACGTAACCGTAGGTATGAAAGCCTATGAGGTCCGCCCCAAGAAGGCCGGAGAGGATCTCCTTCCTCCAGGGCAGGTGCCGAAAGACCTCATACGAGGGGAAGGGGATGTGATGGAAGTAGCCGATCTCCGCATCAGGGAGACGCTCGCGGAGCATCTGCGGCAGAAGCATCAGGTGGTAGTCATGGACCCAGATGATATCATCGGGCCGGACTACCTCCATCACGGCGTCGCAGAACTTCTCGTTCACCCGCTGGTAAACCTGCCATGTCTTTGGGTTGTACTCGGCAAAGTGGTTGAAGTAATGAAGGAGCGGCCAGAGGGTGTTGTTGCAGAACCCATCGTAGTAGTGCTTGATATCGTAGGGGGAAAGAAAGACCGGGTGGCACTGCTCCTTCTGGAGTACATCTACGATTCGGTCCCTCTCGTCATCCTGCTTCTTCTGGACGTTGATGCCGGGCCAGCCGATCCAGAGGCTCTCGTAGGATTTGTAGAATGAGCCAACACCGGTTGCAAGGCCGCCAACGCTCCTTTGCAGGTGAATATCGCCATTTTTCCGGGAGATGCTGATTGGAAGTCTGTTTGATACTATCAGTAATCGGTTCATGGTTTAACCCAATTTGGAGGGATTGATCAGCACCCAAAGATTCTCAACCAAAATTAAGTTTTTGGCGAAATACTGAATAATTATAGACATCGCCGCCTGGACGGACAGCACTTCTGCCCGGCCGTTTCACCGCCGGTAAGCACCGCACGACCTTGCGCTTGCCCAACCGCGGAGTTATTGTCGCGTTTTCTGCCAAAACAGCAGCCGATATGAGCAGATCCGGGAACAAGATGGCAGAACGAGAAGGGGGCTTTGACCATCCCGGAAGAACCGAATTAGTTATCTATTTCTAACACTATGTTAGATATACATAACAGGTGAACGAATGAAGCGACGATATGCGCTGCAGATTGGCGCAGGAGCGGTCATCGGGGCAGCAGGCCTCATTCTCCCGTTCCTTGGAGAAGGAACAGAGGCGCTCTCCTCGATCCTGGTGACGATCGGTATGGTGATCATTGCGGTGGCCGCCGTCCGGCACTGGAGGTTCCGGGACGAACTGGAGAGGGATGAGCGGACACAAAAGATCGGGGCGTACGGCATCTCCTACTCGTGGCTCGTCACGCTCATCTTCCTCGCACTCCTCTTCTGGGCAAACTACCTCGGGGTCCTCACCCTCACGGTCGAGGGAGTGCTGCTCTCAACCATCCTGTTGATGGGGCTCTCGGCCCGCCTCTTCCAGTGGTACCTCTTCCGGCAGGGAGATGTGGCGTGAGGCGAACGTGGGCAGGAGGCCAGCGCCAGATCTGGAAGGGGGATGCGGGATGAAGACCCGGATCCGGGAACTCCGGGCAAAGACCGGGCTCACCCAGGAGGAACTGGCACAGCAGGTAGGGGTCCGGCGCGAGACGATTGTCTTCCTTGAGAAAGGGAAGTACAACCCCTCCCTAAAACTCGCCTACAAGGTGGCCCGGGCGCTTGATTCCACCATCGAGGAGGTCTTCACCTTCGATGACGAGGATCTGGCGTGACCGGGAAGAAGGCGAGCAGAACGATCATCGCTCCCGGCGAGGTGCAATTGATAAAAGAGTTGCAACAGAAGAACGGTAGAGTCATAAAAAGATATTGGGGGCATTTCTAAGGTCGGAGTTTGAATTTAAAAACATTACGATTTTTTATTCGTTAGAATATCCTTTAAATAACCATATAATCCATAATTTAACGTTTTATTGAGGATATACAATTTTATGCACCGTAAAATATAATTTTTCGAGGCGATCCAAACGTTCGCAAAGAGCGCGGAGTGATGGAACGATTATTTCAGTTTCCCAGAGGGAGGTGTAGGTCATTTCCAAACCGGACCCGCTCTCTCGCCCGGCCCTCGACGGGCGCCGCACCCCCGGGGAACAGGTGGAGCCGTCACGATTCGACCGGGCCGCCTCCCCAGGCAAGAGCCCGACCGCCGAGCCCTTCGGAAGCAAGATGGAGACGACACCTCATGCAGAACTCCGGCCCTTTCCGATCGGTCTCGGCGACGGTGTTCGAGAAGAACATGACGCACCGGGATCGTTTGCAGTGAGCAAGCCCGAAGGTGTGTCCCAGCTCATGCACGGCCTCCACAACAGCCCGGCGGCGAAAGAGGTCCGGATCATCAGGAAGACCGTAAAACGACTCTCTGAGCCGGTGCAGGGATATTATTGCCCATCGCTCCCTTGCGATCCCGAAGACGAAGTTCATTCCGGGAAGGTAGAGATCGGCGTTCGTGACTCCCAGCACCCGATCGTGACGCTCCATCTCCACGGAGAGGGCAAGGGACTCAAGCACCATCTCCGCGTCATGCTGACTGCGGGGATCATTTCGTGCGGCTTTTGGGAGGGGCACCCCCTCGCCGATCACGACGTCCCGGGAGAAGACTGCTCGTAAGGGGTTCACAAGCATCCGCAACTCGGCCGGATCGACCGCCCCGATAGGGACCAGAACAATATTCATGACAGGCAGACCGGTGATCGCGTAATCGTTCTCAAGGAGACTTGAGAGTATCGGTCAGGCGTCCGGAGTGGAAGTACCCGTCGCAAGTCGTCGGGCGAGGTCGTCGAGGATAAGAATGGCCGCCTCTTTATCGAGGGGCTGGTTCTGGTTCCCGCACTGTGGCGAGTAGATGCATGCCGGACACCCTGCGGTGCACGAGCAGTCGCGGACCAGTTCGTGCGTCATCCCGGCGATCGCGGGGAGGAGAGTGGAGGCCTTCTCGGCAAGCCCGATCCCGCCCTCATAGCCGTCGTAGACGAAGATCGTCGGAGCACCGGTTGCAGGGTGAAGAGGGGTCGAAAGACCGCCGATATCGCGGCGGTCGCAGACGACATGGTAGGGCATGACTGCGATCAGGGCATGCTCCGCACCGTGCAGCCCACCGGCAACGTCCAACCCTTTAGCGGTGATCGTATCCAACGTCCGGTCCGGTATGGTGAGCCAGAAGGCCTTTGTCGCGAGGGAGAGCGGCGGGAGGTCCAGCCGGTGGTGGCTCACGACCCGATCATAGTGCCGCACCGTGTACCCGATGACCTGCCGACTGACTGTAACGTCCCCAAACGAGACTCCCACGCCGCCGATGTCGCGGCGCCGGAGTTCCTGCACGACCGCAACATCGGTGGTGACGAGGGGCTGGGTGTAGGTATCGGTATCGGTCTCCTCCACCTGAATCGTGCGCTGCTCAAGGTCCATCTCGGTCACCACGTAGGTCTCCCCGCGATGGAGGAGGATTGCACCCGGGTGAGCCTCCCGGAAGGCCTGCTCACGATCCATCGTCTCGAGCAGCCTGCCCTCATACATCACCCGGAAGGTATCGGAGGTAACGGAATCAAGCCCGACCATCTCCGCCGCCCGTCTCCGCCCGGCATAGATCCAGCCCCGCGAAGCCTTCCGGAGCAGGCAGACACGCTCGAGCGCAGCAAGCATCTCCGCGATATCGGGACCGAACCAGCGGGCATCGCGCTTTGGGTCGACCGGGAGTTCCGATGCCGCACAGAGGAGATGGCCCGAGAGGATGTAGGGGTTCTCCGTGTCCACGACGGCGTGCTCGCAGGGCCGGGAGAAGAACTCCTCCGGGTGGCGCATGAAATACTGGTCGAGAGGGTTCTCGAACCCGACCAGGACGGCAAAAGACTCCCCCAAACGGCGTCCAGCCCGTCCCGCCTGCTGCCGGAAGGAGATCATCGTCCCCGGATACCCCGATATGATGACACCGTCAAGCGACCCGATATCGATCCCGAGTTCGAGGGCGTTCGTCGTCACGACGCCGCGAAGGCTGCCGTCCTTCGCGGCGTCCTCGATCGCACGCCGGACGGTCGGGAGGTAGCCGGCCCGGTAGGCGCTTATCCCTGGAACCTCCCGGGACCGGGCCGCGATCACTTCGGCAAGCCTCCGGGTGAGGGTGAAACAGAGTGTCCGGCACCCGCTCTCCACCGAGGCGAGGAGGAGGTCCTTCGTCACAGAATGGACCGATCGTCCGCCGTCTCCAACAGAGGGGTTGTAGAGGATGAACGTCTTTTCACCCGCCGGCGATCCGTCATCCTCGATAAGGATCGCCTCCTCGCCGGTCAGGCGGGCGGCGAACTCGGTCGGGTTTGCAAGGGTGGCAGAGGAGAGGACGAACTGCGGCCGGGCACCGTAGTACTCCGCAATGCGGGCAAGGCGGCGGAGGAGCATGGCCATATGAGATCCCGCAACCCCGCGATAGCGATGCGCCTCGTCGACCACCACGAACCGGAGGTTTCGGAAAAAACGGCTCCACTTCATGTGCCAGGCGAGGACCTGGTGGAGTTCGTGGGGGTTTGATAGGATGATCCGGGACCGATCCCGGATCGCCGGCCGCTTTCCGGCGGGCGTATCGCCGTCGTAGATGGCCGCATCCACCCGTATTCCCGAAACGTCCTCTATCTCCCGGATGGTCTTTACCTGATCGTTTGCGAGCGCCTTTGTCGGGTAGAGGAAGAGGGCGGTCGCGGCGGGGTCGAGCGCCAGACGCTCGAAGACCGGGAGGAGGAAAGCGAGCGTCTTTCCGCTCGCGGTCGGCGTGGTGATGATGACGTTCTCTCCGGCGCGCAGATGCTCGATCGCCGCAGCCTGGTGGGTATAAAGCCGGATCCCTCTTCCCTCGCAGTAGGTACGGAGGCCTTCCGGGAGGGGACGGAAGAGGATTCCGTACCGGGCCGCCCGGGGCGGCGTGGTCCTGGTATGCACGACGTTTGGGTCCGCCGCGAGCAGGTCGAGGAATTCACGCACAGTCGTTGCCATCCCCCCGGAGAAGCGCAAAGAGCCGGACAAGCGAGACGAGATCCTGACGGTTATGCTCCACGATCGGGATGAGCGGACCGGGATTTCCGGTGCGCTGGTAGGTGTCGTAGAACTCCGGCACCAGCGCTCCCGGGAGATCATTCTCTCGGGCAAGACCGAGGACCTCCGCCTCGAGCGCAGAGAGCCGGCAGGAAGATAGCGTCTCACCCCAGCGGCGTCGTGCGAAGTGGAGGACGTCAACATGCGGCATATCAAGGTCAGCCAAGATGCCGTAGTATCCTAACCGCTCACGGATATAGGGGAGGTCGAACGCCCGGCCGTTGAAGGTGACGAGGACCGTGCTCTCCGTTTCCAGTTCGGGGAGGACGGAGGTGAGCGCCGCCTCCTCCTCGTCAACTGATCTAAGCAGGTACTGGCTGATGGTTATCGATCCTCCCCGGGCCCGGGCAAGACCGATGAGGATGATCGGGCGAGAGAAGAGCCCCAGCGTCTCGATATCCAGGAAGAGAAAGTCCTCCGGGGCATGGAACCGGCAGGCCTCAAGGAGGAGCGGGTCGCTTCGGCGGTGTCGCCGCCCGATCTGCTCCATGAGGTCACGGGTATTCCCCTCCGCCACGAGTTCCAGGACCTTTGAGGCTTCCTGGCGGTAGCAGGGGTGCCGGACGAGATCGGCGATCGTCTGATAACCCCGCCTCTTCAATCGCCGCTCGGTCACCCTGCCGATGCCGTGGACCAATGTGAGATCCGATAGGATTGCCTCAGTCGCCCGGTCCGGGTCGCGGGCATCGAGGTCCATGGTTCTGCGAGATTCGAGGAGACAGCACCTCCCGGCGGAGCAGACAACTTCCCGGCCGCGGAAAGCATCCTCAAATCTCCGCCCCCGGTACTCGGCAACAAGGGTGTTTTGAAGCCTTCGGGCATCATCGTAGTCGGAGCGGCGGATGAACGTCGACCATGGGCCGGGAAGGTGCTTTTCGCTCTCGTCGACGACCTCATACTCCCCGGCCCGGTCAATCCGGACACGCCACAACTTACCCGCCTGATCAAAGGGGTGAACCATTCTCCCGGCAGAGGGTTAGAGCCTCGCGGCATTCAAGGTAGCCGTTGCGGGGTGAAAGTGAATGACTCCCCGGATCATCTCACGCCAAAAGAGGGACGGGGCGTGAAAACCCCTGAGATTTTTGTAAGACTGCGGATGAAGTGTCGTGCCCGCACACACTGTATAAATATCCATCCGGACAACAGAGAGCAGTATGGTCAGTGCAGTCCTGATCGACATCGACGGCGTCCTCTACGTCGGCGACCGGGCCATCGACGGAGCAGACCAGGCGCTCCGGGAACTTGACCGGCGGGGCATACCCTATCGGTTCGTCTCAAACACCACTCGCCGCTCCCGCCGTTCGGTTGCCCGGCGGCTGCAGAACCTCGGTTACGCCATCCCGGAGTCCTGGATCATCACCGCCCCGGTGGCCGCCGCGGCGCACCTCAAGGAGAGCGATCGTGCCAGGTGCTTCCTCCTCACCACCCCGGATGCCCGGACGGACTTTGAGGAGGCCGGGATTGTGGCAGTAGAGGAGGGAGCGGATGCGGTCGTGGTCGCCGATGCGGCCGACGGGATCACCTACGCCTCGATGAACCGGGCGTTTCGCCTGCTCATGAACGGGGCGGACCTCGTCGCGCTCGAGAAAGACCGCTACTGGATGGGACCGGACGGGCTGATGCTCTCGGCGGGCCCCTTCGTCGTCGCGCTCGAGTATGCCACCGAAAAGAAGGCCGAGGTGATCGGAAAACCTTCCCCGGCGTTCTTCCTCCGGGCGCTCCGGGAGATCGGGGCGCGCCCGGACGAGGCGGCGATGGTCGGCGACGATATCGTCACCGATGTCGGCGGCGCCCAGGCCTGCGGGATGCAGGGCATCCTGACGAGGACCGGCAAATATCGAGAAGAGGCAGTCTTGCGGTCGGGGATCACGCCGGATCTTATCATCGACTCGCTTGCAAATCTCCCTGAATACCTCTGAATACCATGTGGAAACAGGCCCTCATCATACCCATCATCGTCGTCGCAGTTCTCGGGGCCGGATGCCTGGGAGGCTTCCTGCAGCCCCCGATCGTCCCGCCGGCAATCACGCCGATCGAGGGGGCGAGCCTCGATCGGGTGCCGGTCTACACATTCCCTTTCGAGGACGGAGAGGAGAGGATCGGAATAGATCCTGACCCTGCGGTCTATGCCGGCGCAAAAGAGGCCGACCGGAAACTCCACCTCTCAATAAATCTCTCAAAAGAGGAGTGGGTCCCCATCTACTACCGGGCGTTCATCGACGATCCCTGCCTGGAACCCTTCTATGCCGACCTCCTTGCCGCCTTCCGCGAGATCCGGGACCGCAAAGGGCTCGATGGCGACCGGTATCTCGAGCTCGTCACCGCCTTCGTGCAGTCCATACCCTACAGCACCGATACCTCCATCGTTGAGCCGAAGTTCCCGATCGAGACGTATGTCGACGGATTGGGCGACTGCGACGATAAAAGCCTCCTCCTTGCCGGGCTCCTGGCCAGGGAGGGGTATGCTGTTGCGCTCTTCTACTTTGAGGACGAGGCACACATGGCCGTCGGTGTAAAGAGCAACGGGAACCTCTACCGCGAGACCGGCTACGCCTACATCGAGACCACGAACGCAAGTTACGTCGGGATTCCACCCGACAAACTTGCGGACGGGACCATCCTCACCACAGACCCGCTGGTCATCCCGATCGGGGACGGTCAGAGGATCTATACGGCGTCAGGCGAGATCGAGATGATCGAGCGCGCTCTTGCCGCCTCACGCGACCGGGCAGAAGACCTCTCTTCAGAACTCGTGGAGTGCTTCTCCGATCTGGAGGTTCAGAGAGAGACCCTCAAGTCCCTCGACGCACGGCTGGCAGAACTCGCTCAGTCGGGGAAGTTTCAGGAGTACAACCGCCTCGTCTGGAGATACAACGAGAAGGCCCACGAGTACAATGATGCGGTAGAGAAGTACAACGCCCTGCTTGAGGAGTCGGAGGCTGTCATCAACCTCCACAATCATCTTGTCACCCACACCCACGACCGGCCCGGATCATACCTCCATGCCCGGGCATACCTCGAAGGGAACTCTGATGCGCATCCAGTTCAGGAGAGTCGGTCCCAGACGATGTAGCGAGGAGGAGCACGGGTGCCGTCCTTTGCCTCCTCCCCCAAGAGTCGGGCCATGGCGGTCTTGCAGTACTCCGGGGAGATATCGATCCCGATGAAGCGCCGGTTGAGCCGGTTGGCAACAAGCGTCGTCGTCCCCGCACCGTTGAAGGGGTCGAGCACCAGGTCTCCCCGGTAGGAGAAGAGTTTGATCAGCCTTCTCGGGAGTTCCTCCGGGAACATCGCCGGGTGCTGGTAGTCACGCATCCGGATCTCCGCCGGAAAGACCCACCGGGCAAAGACCCACTCCTTGAACTCGTCGCCGGTGATATCGATCATCTCTTTCTTCCCGGCCTTCTTCTGCGTCTCCTTCGCAAAGACCTCGATAAACTCCCAGGTATACTTCAGGTAGGGCATCGACGGCGACTTCCAGCTCCCCCACGCGGTGTACCGGGCATTGTAGTTGTTCTTCTCCCAGAGGATCTCCGCCTTCCAGAGAAACCCTAGACCCAGGAGTTGCGATGAGATGACATGGTGTGTCGGGACGTAGTCGGAGAAGAGCGGCTGGATATTGATCGCGATCCGACCTCCTGGCTTGAGTATGCGGTAACACTCGCTCCAGACCGCGCCGAGTTTCCGGAAGTAGTCGTTCCACTCGCGGGTGTCGCTCATGGAATCGTTTGCGTAGTGGTGGCCGAAGTTGTAGGGCGGGGATGTTATGATGAGGTCGATGCTCCGGTCCGGGATCGCCGGGAGCACCGCCATCGCGTCGCCGCAGATGACGCTGTTCGTGAACTGCCGGATGGCAGGAGGCTCAGGGGTCTGGACGGTATGCCTGGCGTTCCCCGTGCCCTGCCGGACCTTCCCTTTCTCATTCCGGTTCGGTATGCCTTTCCGCCGCATCCGGTCCGATCACCGGAAGGTGCCAATACCCCGGGAGATGTTAAGTATAGCCCCTCGCCTTGCAAGAAGGGTGCGACGGCAGGGTGGTCGCGGCGAGGAACACAGTCTTACGCATCTGGCTCCGCCGGATGATGGTCGGATACCGGGCAGCCCGCTCCGCGAGGCAGGCGAATGTGGAAAATGTCGATCGCTCCATACATGAGACGGGGTGAGGGCATTATTTAACCATAGGCCGTGCGCGGGGTGAAAGTGATGAGGCACGGCTGCCGTCGGGAATGCAGGCCCATCTTCAGACGCGGAAAGCGCAAAAAAAGACCGCTCCGCAGTCTGACACGGCGGCGGTTACCGGCCGGACCAGGGTCGATCAGCCGGGTGTCCGCCCGGCAAAAGCCGAAAAAGGGCGCCAATCCTCCACCAATCGTAAGGGTTGGTGTTGCATTGCAAGTGTTAATGTACCCCCAAGGAGAAACATAAACGGGGTGCCGTATGCTGGATATCAGTAATTTACACGTGAGCGTGGATGATACCGAAGTTCTCCACGATATCAACCTCCACATCGGGCAGGGGGAGACTCATGTCCTGATGGGTCCAAACGGCTCGGGAAAGAGCACACTGCTCAAAGCCATCATGGGGTTTGGCGGCTATACGATCACGGAAGGATCGATCGTCTTTAAAGGGAAGGATATCACCAGGATGCCGATTCACGAGCGGGCTCACCTCGGAATCGGCATGATGTTCCAGCATCCGCCTGCAATATCCGGACTGAAACTCGGAAAACTGCTCGCCGCGACATCAACCCTCGGAGGGGAGGCAATAGAGGCACTCGCGCAGTCGGTCAACATGGAGCATTTCCTCAACCGGGACATCAATGTCGGGTTCTCCGGCGGCGAGATAAAGAGGAGCGAAGTGTTGCAATTAAAGGCCCAGCAGCCCGACTTCATCATGCTGGACGAACCGGAGAGCGGCGTCGACCTTGAGAATATGAACCTGATGGGGAGAGAGATCGCAACCTTGCTCGAGAAGGATGTCCGCATCGTCAACAGACGTCGAAGCGGTCTCATCATCACCCACACCGGGTATATCCTCGATTACCTCGATGCCGATCAGGGCCATGTCTTAATCGACGGCCAGATCCGGTGTCACGGGAATCCCCGCGAGATTCTGCGTGTAGTCAAAGATAAAGGATACGGAGAGTGTCTGCGTTGCAAACAGATATAACCGACATGGAGCATCTCTCGGAGGAAGACAAAAAACGCCTCGCCCTGACCGGACTTGAGGTAGGGATGCAGAACAGGTGCGGGAGTTTCTTCCAGATCGACCAGAACGTTGTCCAGACCACCTGCGGGGCCGAAGGGATCGAGATGCTCCCCATCAAGGCCGCCCTCGAGAAGTACGACTGGTTGAAGGACTACTACTGGAACGCCGTCCCGAAGGAAAAGGACAAGTTCACTAAATTCGTGGCAAGGCAGGAGAGCCCGCAGGGTCTCGTCGTCATCGCCCATCCTGGTGCGAAGGTCGAGATGCCCCTCCAGGCCTGCCTCTTTCTACGAGAAGAGCCGGCGCAGCATGTGCACAACATATTCATCGCACAGGAAGGCTCCGAGATCCACATCATCTCCGGCTGTGCGAGTTCCTGGCAGAAGAAGCACGGCGCTCATATCGGGGTGACCGAGATCTACGTCGGCAAAGGCGCCAAAGTCACGTCCACGATGATCCACAACTGGAACCCGGGGATCAGCGTCTTCCCCCGGAGCGCCACTATCATCGAGGAGAATGGTACGTTCCTCTCAAACTACGTCTGCATGCAGCCGGTCCACCGGATCAACATGTACCCGACAGCGCGCCTTATCGGGAAGAACGCCGTAGCCCGGTTCTCAAGCATCGTCGTCGCGACGCCCGGCTCAACCCTCGACCTCGGTTCCCGGGCCATCCTCGCCGCCGAGCATACAAGCGCCGAACTCGTCACCCGTGCCATCACCACCGGCGGCAAGGTCATCTCCCGGGGCCATGTCCTCGGCGAGAAGGACAACACCCGGGGCCACATCGAGTGCAAGGGCCTGATCTTAAAGGATGGTGTCATCCACGCCATCCCCGAGATTGAGGGGACGCTGACCGGCACGGAACTCTCCCACGAGGCCGCGGTCGGTAAGATCGCCCGCCACGAGATCGAGTACCTCATGGCCCGTGGTCTCTCGGAAGAGGAGGCCACCGCAACCATTATACGCGGGTTTTTGGATGTAAAGATCAGCGGTCTGCCTGCAGTCCTGCAGGCCCAGATCGATGCCGCGATCGATAAAGCAGAATCAGGCTTCTGATTCGGGAGAAGATGTGATGGAGGCCGACCCGTACGCGCGTGAGCGCGAAGAGATGG
>NZ_LFRO01000032.1:49655-74306 GCF_001512385.1 Methanoculleus sp. DTU007
CGGGGAATCAGGGATCCGCGGGTACTCGCCGCGATGAGAAAGATCCCGCGTCACCTTTTTGTGCCGAAAGGCTTTGAGCGCTCTGCCTACGAGGACCGGCCGCTCCCCATCGGGGAGGGGCAGACAATCTCTCAGCCCTACATCGTCGCCCTCATGACCGAGCAACTCGAACTGGCGCCCGGGGATCGGGTGCTCGAGATCGGGACCGGCAGCGGCTACCAGGCCGCACTCCTCGCCGAGATCGCCGGAAGCGTCATATCAGTCGAGCGCCTCTCAAACCTTGCCGACCAGGCCAGAGAGAACCTTGCACGCGCTCGCGTTTCCGGGGTTACGGTGATCGTCGGCGACGGTTCACAGGGTTATCCGCCGGGAGCACCGTATGATGCCATCATCATCACGGCAGCAACGCCCTCGATCCCAAAACCCCTGATCGAGCAACTTGCCGAGGGCGGGCGCCTGATCTCTCCCGTCGGACCGCGGGACTGTCAGGACCTCGTCAAACTCGTCAAACGCGAAGGCAGGATCGAGGAGATCTCACTCGGGGGCGTCTGCTTCGTACCGCTGATCGGGCAGTTCGGGTGGCGGGGTGAAGGATCTCTGTGACGGTCTACGATGTTACCCTGGATCTCTCCGAGGAGATCGTCATATACCCCGGGGATATCCCGCCCCGATTCACCAAGATCGACAACGGGCAGTACCGGGTGACCGAGATGGTCATCGGGAGCCACACGGGAACGCACATCGACGCCCCCTCCCACTATCTGGAAGGAGGGATGACGGTCGATGAGATTCCGCCCGGAATACTTATGGGGCGTGCACGGGTCCTCGACTGCAGGGACGCGGGAGAGGTCATCGGTCCTGCAAACCTCGCCGGCCGCATCGACGGCGCGAAAAGGCTCCTTCTCCGGACCGCCTTCTCCGGGAGGCGGGAGTTCGATCCCGGGTATCCGGCACTCTCGCGGGAAGCGGCAGACCTCATCGTCGATGCCGGGATCACATGTCTTGGTATCGATACGCCGTCGATCGAGGAGTATGGCGGCGACGGTTCGGTCCACCGCCGTCTGCTCGGGAGCGGGATGGCCATCCTCGAACTGCTCGATCTCTCTTGCGTTCCCGAGGGAGAATATTTCATGGCGGCAATGCCACTACGGCTCAAAGGTGCCGACGGGTCGCCAGTGCGGGTGGTCCTGTGGGACAGTCTGGAGGAAGTATGAGTTTTTGGCATGAAGCAATCGAAAGACTTGAGAAGATTCTTGCCGGCAGCGGGCTAGAGGACGGCGTTGTGACGCTCGATGTAAATTACGGCGCTGACGTCTGTCAGTACCCGAAAGGGGTCTGTATGGAGGGCAACTTTGGTGGGCAGAGCGGGCAGTTCATCACAAGCGAGCCGATCCGGGCCAAGACCCGGATCTCCTTTATGTTCGGTGCGCCGCTTGCAACTCAGAAGCAGAGAGCGGCGGCAGGCGTGATCACGAACACCGTCTCATCGTTTCTCAATCTAACACGGAAACTCCATCCCTGCACCCCCGATTGCTACGCCCCCTGCCTTGCAGAACTCTCGCAGAAGATCGCCGGAAAGAAGGTCTACCTCGTCGGCCCGATGCCGGTGCTTGAGAGAGCACTCAAAGACCAGGTGGTCGGATCGCCGGAAGCGGCGGACCTCTTCCTGGTCGCCGGAGACGGGATGACGAGAGATGAGGATGTCGCCGCCATCGACGAGTACCGGGGGAAGAAGCAGATGATCTTTCTTGGCCCATCGACCGCCGGGGTCAGCGGGCTCCTGAAACTCGAGCACTGGTGCCCCTACGGGAGATGAATACCTTTTTTTAGGAAAGGAAGGATTATACACAGTATGCTTTTTGGTTCTTCCGGGATCCGGCAAGAATTCGGCCCTGAACTCGTGAGCCTCGCGCTCCGGGTAGGAGCAGCCATCGCAGACAACGCATCCGAAGTCGTCATTGGCAGGGACACCCGCACGACCAGCGAACTGCTGGAACATGCCGCCGTTGCCGGGATGCTCTCGGCCGGTGCAACCGTCTATTCCTGCGGCATCGCACCCACACCGACGGTCGCTCACGCAACGGGGCGGGTGGATGCAGGGTGCATGATCACCGCGTCTCATAACCCCGAGTCCTACAACGGTCTGAAACTGCTCAACCCAGACGGATCGTCCTTCACCCTCCGGCAGCAGGCGGAGATCGAGGATGCACTCAAAGGATCGCACTGGGCAGGATGGGATGAGCAGGGGCATACCTCTCCTATCGATGCGGTGGATGCGCACCGGGAGGCAATCCTTGATAGGGTCAGTCTATGTCGCCCCATCACGGCCGTCCTCGACTGCGGCAACGGTGCAGGGAGCGTCATCACCCCCGATCTCCTCGCCAGCATGGGAGTTAAAGTCATCGGCTTGAACTGCAACGTCGCAGGACGGTTCGCCCGTCCATCCGAGCCGCTTGCAGCAAACTTACCTTACATACCCGAGATCGTCCGAAAGCGGGAGGCCACATGTGCCGTGATCCACGACGGCGACGCCGACCGGATGATGGCGTTCGATGAACGCGGCCGCTACATCGAGGGAGACCAGCTCCTCATGCTCTTTGCGAAGTATCTCGACCGGAAGCGCGTGGTCACCACCGTCGATGCCTCGATGGCGATCGAGGAGGTTGCGGAGGTCCGCCGCACGCCGGTCGGCGACAGTTTCGTCTCCGAAGAACTCCTCGCCTGGGGCGACTTCGGCGGTGAGGCATCGGGAAGCTGGATCTTCCCGGAGTATTCCTACTGTCCGGACGGGGTCTACGCCGCAGCCCTGCTCTGCGAGATCGCATCAGAGTGGTCGATCGCCGAGGAACTTGATAAGATGCCCCGGTATACGCTCCTCCGGGAGTCCTACCGCATCGATGCTCCCCGAGAGATCATGACGGCGCTCGGGGCGGACGAGCCGACCCACGGAGTCCGGTTTGAGGACGAGGAGGGCTGGTACCTGATCCGTGCAAGCGGGACCGAACCGAAGATCAGAATAACCGCCGAAGGAAAGACACCGGCCAAAGCAAAAGAGATGCTTGATGCGGGACACGCCGCGTTAGAGCGGGCAAAACGCAGTCTGGAGTGAGTATATGCAGTGTGTTGTACTTGCAGCAGGAGAAGGGAAACGGATGCGACCCCTTACCGCACAGCGTCCGAAGGTGATGCTCCCTATCGCCAACCGCCCGATGATGGAGCACCTGGTTCTTGCGGCACGCGACGCCGGGATCACTGAGTTCATATTCGTCGTCGGATACTATGAGCGCGAGATCCGAAACCACTTCGGGGACGGGAGCGCTCTCGGGGTGAAGATCACCTACGTCACCCAGCGCCACCAGCTCGGGACCGCAGATGCGCTCCGGTCGACCGCAGGACTGGTCAACGGCAAATTCCTTCTCTTGAACGGAGATATGGTCCTCCAGAGCGATGACATCAGGGAACTCTGCAATGAGAAGGCACCGTGCGTCGGAATCCACCAGACCGACCACCCCAAGGATTACGGTGTGGTGACCATAGAGGGAGACCGCATCACGGGCCTTGAAGAGAAGTCCGAAGAACCAAAGAGCAACCTGGTCAACGCGGGCGCCTACCTCTTCGAGCCGGATATCTTCGACCTCCTCTCGGAGATCAAGATATCCGGGCGGGGCGAGTTCGAGCTGACCGATGCTCTCGAGGTGTATATCCGGGAAGGAACGCTCACCGCACACCCGCTGAACTACTGGCTCGATGTCGGGCAGCCCTGGGATCTCCTTGATGCAAACGAGGCGCTCATTGCCTCAATGCACCACGAGCAGCACGGCATCATCGAGGACGGATGCACAATCCCCGAGACGGTCAGTATCGGGAAAGGAACCATTATCCGGGCCGGAACCTATATCGAGGGATCCTGCGTCATCGGCGAGAACTGTATCATCGGCCCGCATGCCTACATCCGGGGCTCGACCGCCATCGGCGACGGCTGCCATATCGGGCACGCGACCGAGATCAAGAACTCCATCATCATGCCGGGGACGAAGATCCCCCACTTCAACTACATCGGCGACAGCGTCATCGGGAGCAACTGCAACTTCGGCGCCGGAACCAAGATCGCGAACCTCCGCCACGACAACGCAACCGTGAAAGTCTGCGGGAGGACGACCGGCAGGCGAAAGTTCGGTGCCATCATCGGCGACAACGTCCTCTTCGGGATCAACTGCTCGATCAACGTCGGGAGCCTCGTCGGCAGCAACGCGAGAATCGCGCCCCACTCTCTGGTGGAAGGGTGCATCGAGGAAGGATCGGTCATCAGGTGATGCGATGCAGGCAGTCATCTTAGCAGCGGGAGAGGGGAGCAGGCTGCGGCCGCTCACCCGGAGCAAGCCCAAAGCCATGCTCCCGGTCGCGAACCGGCCGATCATCGAGTACGTCATCAACGCCCTCCTTGAGAACGGGATCCGCGACATCATCGTGGTGGTCGGCTACCGTAAAGAAGACGTCATCAGACATCTGAATCGGCTCGACGCACCGGTCCAGGTCGTCGTGCAGGAACGCCAGCTCGGAACCGCAGATGCCCTCCTGGCGGCTGAGTCCGAGATCACCGAGGACTTCCTTCTTCTGCCCGGCGACAACTACATCAATGCCGAATCGATCGCCCGGATAAAGAAGGAGAAGAACGCCATGCTCGTCGCCGAGCACCCGAACCCCTCGAACTTCGGGGTTGTGGTGATCCGAAACGGCTTCGTCCGGGAGATCATCGAGAAACCCGAAGAAGCCCCGACGTTCACCGTAGCGACCGGGATCTACTCATTCACACCCGACGTCTTCTCCTATATTCAGACGAACGAGATCCCCGACGCTCTCGCCGCCATGATCGAGTCCGGCCGCCGGATACGGGCGATCCCGGCGGACGACTGGCAGGACGCCGTCTATCCCTGGGACCTCCTGAAACTGAACAGCCGGATGCTCAGGGGAATCTCACCCGAGATCGGCGGGACGGTCGATGCATCCGTCACCCGCCGGGGTGCGGTGCGTATCGGCAGTGGGACGACGATCGGTCCAAATACGGTGATATACGGCCCCGTCACCATCGGGAGCAACTGCAACATCGGGCCGAACTGTGTCATCATGCCCGATACGAGCATCGGGGACCGGGTGGTACTTGAACCGTTCACCTACGTCGCCGACTCGCTCATCATGAACGATACTACCATCGATTCTCACTCAAGGATCGTCTCGGCGGTCTTCGGCCAGGGGTGCATCCTTGCCGACCATACCACAACATACCCGTCTGAGAGTTTCATAGAGGTCGGAGACCGGATCCAGAAGGAGAAATTCGGCGCAGTCCTCGGCGACGGGGTCCGTGCGGCACCATTCACAACATTTAAAAACTGCATTGTAGGTAACGGTGTCAGGATCGAAAGAGGGAAGACCGTGATCGGCGTCATTGAGGATTGCACCCGGGTGATGTAGGTGTGCGGGATTGTCGGCTACATCGGCAGACGGGAAGCAACTCCTGTGCTGATCCAGGGCCTCAAAAGGCTGGAATACAGGGGTTACGACTCGTTCGGGATCGCGACGGTCGGAAGCGCGATCGAGGTCTACAAGAGGACCGGTCGGATATCCGATGGTGAGGCAGGGGCTGTCGGTCTGCACGGATGCATCGGGATCGGGCACACCCGGTGGGCCACTCACGGTGAACCGAGCGATGTCAACGCTCATCCGCACACGGACTGTGCAGAAAAGATCGCCGTGGTGCATAACGGGGTTATCGAGAACTACAGCGAACTGAAACGGCAGCTCGAAGAGCGCGGCCACACATTCCGGTCGGAGACCGACACCGAGGTGATCGCCCATCTCATCGAGGAGCAGTACGACGGGGATCTCCTCGCCGCGGTCAAGGCGATCCTCCCCAAACTCATAGGATCCTACGCAATCCTCGCGATCGCAGAGGATTCCCAGAAGATCGTCGCCGCACGGGAGGCAAGCCCGCTCGTCCTCGGTATCGGTGATGCCGAGGTCTTTGCCGCCTCCGATATGACGCCACTCCTTGAATACACCGAGCGCGTTATCTACCTTGAGGATGGCGATATCGCCGAGATCACACCAGATCGTCTTGAGATCTACCACGGCGGCGAGAGAGTGGAGCGCCCGATCGAACTGATCAGCTGGTGCGTCGAGGATACCCGGAAAGGCGGGTTCACCCACTACATGCTCAAAGAGATCTACGAGCAGCCCCAGTCCTTCTACGAGACCATCCGGGCGGGGATCAGCGAGCGTGTGCGCAAGATGGTCATGGAGGCGGACGAGATCACCCTCGTCGCCTGCGGAACGTCGTATCATACCGCCCTGATCTTCAAGTACCTGGCAGAATCCCTCTGCAGTATCCCTGTACGGGTCGAGATGGGATCGGAGTTCAAGTACTTCACGCCACCCCTCCGCGGCCTTGTGATCGCGGTATCGCAGTCGGGAGAGACCGCAGACACGATCGCCGCTCTAAAGATGGCAAAAGCCCGCAACTGCCCGACACTTGCCATCACCAATATGCAGGGGAGCACCGTCACCCGGATTGCCGACCAGACCCTCCTGATGCGGGCCGGGCCTGAGATCAGCGTCGCCGCAACCAAGTCCTACATAGCACAACTTGCAGCGCTGATGGAGATCATCAACGTGCGGTGCGAGGGGGCGTTTGACGATGTCCTCTCACATGCGCACCTGGCCATCGAGGACGTCCTTCTCCAGGAGATCAAGGAGGCGGTCGACCTCTGTGCAAAAGCCGAGCATATCTTCTTCGTGGGCAGGGGACCGTTCTACCCGGTCTCGATGGAAGGCGCCTTAAAGATGAAGGAGATCAGTTACGTCCATGCCGAAGGGTATGCAGCCGGAGAACTCAAGCACGGGCCGTTCGCCCTGCTCACCTCAGAGACGCCGGTGGTCGCCATCTGCACTCCCGGCCCGACCTACGGCGTGATGGCCTCGAATATCAAGGAGATGAAGGCGAGGCGAGCTCCGATCATCGCCATCGGCGTCTTCGGCGATACGGAGCTTGCCGAGATCGTGGATATCTTCATCCCCATCCCGAAGACGCACCTGCTGGTGCAGGTGCTGACCGCGTCGGTCGTCCTCCAGCTGCTCGCCTATCACACGGCCTGCGCCCTGCAGCGGGATGTCGACAAACCGAGAAACCTGGCAAAGAGCGTGACGGTCGAATGATTGAGTACGGACGTAATACCCTCGGCGAGGGGGCGGTGATATTCGAGCCGGTGACCATCGGGTTTCCCTCCCGTGACCGGATGGGCGAGAAGGACTATCCCGGTGCCACCATCGGGAGGAACGCTATCCTCCGGTCGGGCACCATCATCTACTGCGACGTGACGATCGGCGACGACTTCCAGTCGGGCCATAACGTTCTGATCCGAGAAAAGACGACCATCGGCGACCGCGTGGCAATCGGGACGGCGGCGGTTATCGAGGGAGACTGCACGATCGGCGACGACGTCCGCCTCCAGAGCCTGGTCTACATCCCCACGGGTGCCCGGATCGGGGACCGGGTCTTTATAGGCCCGAACGCTGTGCTGACAAACGACCGCTACCCGCCCGGTCCCCACGAATCCCTCCGTGGCCCGGTGCTCGGGGACGACGCCGTCATCGGTGCGAACGCGACGATCCTTCCCGGTGTCACGGTCGGGAGGGGAGCATTCGTCGCCGCCGGTGCGGTGGTGACGAAAGATGTCCCGCCGGAGATGCTCGCGGTGGGCGCACCGGCACGGTTCCGCCCGCTCCCACCCGAGGCGAGACGGTGCCGATGAAGATTCCCATCGCCCAGCCGCTCGTCGGCGAAGAGGAGGCCCGGGCCGTCGCCGACGTGCTGAGGTCGGGGATGCTCGCCCAGGGGTCCGTCGTTACCGAGTTTGAGGACCGGTTCGCCGAATACTGCGGGGTCTCCCACGCGGTCGGAGTCAACTCGGGAACCGCGGCGCTCCATGCTGCCCTGCTTGCCGCGGGCATCGGCCCGGGAGACTCGGTGATCGTCCCGGCGTTCACGTTCTTTGCGACGGCCTCGTGCGTCTCGATGTGCGGGGCGACCCCGCTCTTTGCGGACGTTGACCCGCGGACGTTCAATATCGATCCTGACTCGGTCTCGAGCCTCATCGGGCCAAAGACCCGGGCGATCATCGCCGTCGATCTCTTCGGACAGCCGTTCGACCTCAGGGCACTCCGTGCGCTCTGCGACGACCACGACCTCGTTCTCATCGAGGACGCTGCCCAGGCGCACGGTGCTGAGTATCATGGGAGACGGGCCGGGAGCCTGGGTGATCTCTCCTGCTTCTCGTTCTACCCCACCAAGAACATGACCACCGGCGAGGGGGGCATGGTCACGACCGACGACGATACCCTTGCGGAGCGCGTCCGGCTCCTCATCAACCACGGCCAGAGCCAGAAGTACCTCCACTCGGTCGTCGGCTACAACTACCGGATGACGAACATCGCCGCCGCCATCGGCCTCGTGCAGCTTGGGCGGGTCGAAGAGTTCAACGAACGCCGGATCAAGAACGCTCGGTACCTCGACAGCCACCTTGCGGGGACGGGGCTTGCGACACCCTACACGGCACCGGGCGTCCGGCACGTCTACCACCAGTATGTCGTGAAGGTCCCGGGCGATTACCCACTCTCACGGGACGCGCTCATGAGCGCTCTTGCCGATGCGGGGGTCGGGACCGCCGTCCACTACCCCATCCCCATCAACCGGCAGCCGGTCTATGAGAGTGCAAGCAACCGTGCCTCCTGTCCGGTATCGGACGACCTTGCAGCATCGGTCTTGAGCCTGCCGGTCCATCCGGCGGTAAGCGACGAGGACCTCGAGTTTATCTGTGATACGGTGAGGGGGCTGGGGTGATGGCGAAAAGATCATATAGCAAATTGCCTCTGATGAGAGACAATCGCGGCTGTTTGAAACGCGAAATGGGAAAATAGAGGGATAACTTTCAGCATCCCTAAACAATAAATACGAGCCCCATCGATTAAATTTATGCTTCTCTGGATAGGCCCGGGGCTTATTGCGGCCGCGATCGTTCCCTATGTCATATTCCTCGCGGGAATCAATATCGGAAAGAAACTTGACGAGCCGCCGGCACTCACGGAGTATCCTAAAATAAGCATCGTCATATCAGCCTACAATGAAGAGGCCGTTATCCAGGAGCGGGTCAAGAACATCCTTGAATCCTCATACCCATCAGACCGGTATGAGGTCATCTTTGTAGACGACTGCTCCTCCGACAACACAAAAGCGCTTGTCAGAGAGGCCTTCGAGCGGGCCGGCATCACCTACCGGATCATTGCAAATACCGAGCGCCTGGGCACGACCCGGTCGTACAATAGAGCAATCGAGGCGGCGCAGTATCCGATCGTCGTTACTACGGACGCGGACGTCTTCTTTGAGCGTCATGCGCTTGAGCGCCTCATCGCACGGCTTTTGAGCGACGAGCGCATCGTTGCGGTCTGCGGGGACCTCCACCCCCTTCCGGAAGAAGGATCGCATCCGGCACAGATGGAGAGCGCCTACCGCAACTACTACGGGCGGATGTGCACCTGGGAGAGTGCCGTTGACTCCACCTATGCTTTCAACGGTGCGCTCGTCGCTTTCAAGCGCGATCTCGTGACCCGGATCGATGACAGACAGGGAGCGGACGATGCAAACACGGCATTTGAAGCAATCCGACGCGGGTTTAGAGCAGTCTACGAACCCACCGCCCTGGTCTACGAGGACGTGCCCGAGGAGATTCGAAGGCAGTACCGGCAGAAGATCCGGCGGGCAACACAGCTGATCGAGGCGACGATTGCAAACCTCGACCTCTTAAGGCAGCGGCGCCCGTTCTCGCGCTTCTTCTACCCGCTGCGGATCTACATGTACCTCATCACACCGCCTCTCTTCCTTCTCGGCAGCGTGCTCTTTGTAGCAGGACTCGCTCTTACCTCACCCCTCCTCGCCCTCGGGGTCCTCGTTCTCGCCGTCCTCGCCGGCTACCTCTGGAGCAGCAACACCGCAGTCTCCTTTGCCATGAACCAGGTGTACCTCGTGAGGGGGCTGCTCAACCTCGGGACCGATACGAGGGTCTGGGAGAGTACCTCAAAGAAGATACGAAGAGTGTAACCGATCTACCCAATACGAGAGAGCAGGCTGTTCGTCTGCGTCGCCGGGATCGCGCAGACGAGCGCTTTTTTTCCAGGTCCACGAAATACACCAAGGTTATAACGGTTCGAAAGAAAACAGGTCTGTAATAAGGAGGGTCCGATGGTTCACGTGGATCTGAATAAATATCGACCATACATCATCATTGGTTGCATCGTCCTGTTTGCCCTGCTCACGCTCTGGACGCGGGGCATCCCTTCAGAAGGTCTGGTGACCGCTGAAGGTGTCAATCTCCTGGGTAACGATCCCTGGTACAGTCTCCGCCAGGTTGAGCAGACCGTCGCCAACTTCCCCAACTACGCCTGGTTCGACCACATGACGCTCTACCCGACCGGCGATGCTATCCACTGGGGACCGCTCTTTGCCGAGATCATAGCGGCGCTCTGCATTCTTGTCGGGGCGTCGACGCGGCCTGAGATCATGGTGGTGGCCTGCTGGGTCCCGCCGCTGATGGCCGTGGCGATGGTGCCCGTCACCTACCTGCTCGCGAAAAAGATCGCCGACTGGAAGACAGGTCTCATTGCAGCAGGCCTGATTGCCGTCATCAGCGGAAACTACGCCTATCGCTCCCTCTTTGGGTTTGTAGACCACCACATCGCAGAGACCCTCTTCTCGGCGCTCTTTGCTCTCGCCTACATCGTGGCGCTGCAGACTGCACGCAGTAGCCCGCTCTCCCCAAAGAATCTCGATACCCTGAAGATCCCGGTGATAACGTCAGCGCTCGCCGGCATCGCCTACCTTCTCGGGTTCTACAACATGCCGACGATGATCCTCTTTGCGCTCATCGTGGCTGCGTTCACCCTGGTCCAGTTCATTCTGGACTTCCTCCAGGGCAGGTCGAGCGAGTACCTCGCCCTCGTGAACACCGTCACCTTCGCTGTAGCGATCGTCGGGGTCGCAGCCACCGGCTTCCCGCACCCCGGGATCAGCCTGATCTTCTACACCGTCGGGCACGTCATCGCGTATGCCGGCCTCATCGCAGGGACGCTTGCGCTGTATGGGCTCTCGGTTTACCTCCAGGGGCGGCCGAAGTACTATTACCCGGGCGCACTCCTGGCTGTGGCGGCAATCACCGTCGCAGTCCTCTATGTCGCTCTCCCGGATATCTACAACCTCCTGATCTGGAACCTTATCTTCTTCTTCACCGCGAGTGCCACGACCACGACCGTCCAGGAAGCCATGCCCTGGTCGTTTGCTGCCGCGTGGATGACGTTCCACTGGGGCTTGGTGCTCGCCGCCGGCGGAGCTGCAGTCCTGATCTGGCAGTGCCGCGAGAGAGCAAACCCGGCCCACATCTTTGTCCTGATCTGGTCAGGGATCATCCTTGCCTCAACCGCCGCACACGTGCGCTATGAGTACTACCTCGCTTCAAACATTGCCCTGCTCGCGGCGGTCTTTGCGGGTGCCGTCCTGAATATGGGGTGGAAAGATGTCACCCGCCTCATTGGTACAGGGAGCAGTGCTTCCGCCGCCCCAAATGCCCCCGAGAAGCAGGAAGAGCCGGCGCGGAAGGGGAAGAAGGGTGAAAGAACCGCGGAATCACGGAAAGCAAAGGCTCCTTCGAAGAATCAGCCGGATTACCTCAAGGTCGGCGCTTTCGCCCTGGTCGCCATCGTCACGCTCTTCTTTGCAGGGGCATCCCTTCAGGGGAACATAGCGCTTGCCACCAGCGCGAAGTACGGCGGCATGAACTCTCAATGGATGGAGGCTCTCGAATGGATGGGTTCAAACACCCCTGATCCCGGTGTCGACTACTATGCTATTGTCAATCCCGAGACCTTCACCTACCCGGAGGAGTCTTACGGCGTCATGTCCTGGTGGGACTACGGCCACTGGATCACCTTCATCTCGAAACGGATTCCGAACAACAACCCCTTCCAGCACGGTGTCTCCGGGCCGAACGGCTCGGCAGCCTACCTTGTCTCGACCTCCGAAGAGGCCGCAAACCAGATCCTCGACAACATCGGCACCCGCTACGTCATCACCGATATCGACCTCGTCACCGCAAAGTTCCATGCCCCGGCGACCTGGGCCGACCCCGACGTGGCTCAGGAGCGGTTCCAGCCGCACTACCTCCTCCCGGTGAGCGCGGGCTCGACGAGTTACCAGGCGGTGCCGTTCAACAACCAGAGTTACTACCTGACGATGGCCGTCCGGCTCCATAACTTCGACGGGTCCATGACCGACCCGACGGCGCCGGTGATCTATGCCGAGTACCTCGAACCGGCCACGGCAAACACCTCGTATCCCGTCATCATCCGCACGGAGCAGATGAATGCAACCGCCGGTGCAGCCGCGGTGGAGGAGTACAACAAGAACGCACCGGCGGGCGCAGGCGCGACGCTGCTGAACATGTACTATCAGTTCCAGGGCAACTCGATCCTCCAGCCGCTCGAACGCGTCCCGGCGCTCCGACACTACCGGCTCGTCCACGAGAGCCCTCAGAACATCTTTGGCAACGCCGGGGAGGACGGACCCGATCTCAAGGCGGTCAAGATCTTCGAGTATGTCCCCGGAGCCACGATCAAGGGCGAAGGAATCATTGAGGTGCCGGTCGTCACCAACACCGGCCGGGAGTTCACCTACCGCCAGGAGAGCATAAACGGCACGTTCGTCGTCCCGTACGCGACGTCCGGGTGGTCGGGCGAGGTGAAGACGACCGGGCCTTACCGGATCGTGGGCACCGGCCAGACGTTCGATGTCACCGAAGAGGATATCCAGCAGGGGCGCACCATCAACTAACGAGGATGCGCTCGTCGGTCATCTACGGTGACATATTTACCCGGCACGACATGGAGACCCACCCGGAGTCGGGCTCCCGGCTCCGGGCGGCCCTCTCCGGGATCCCTGAGAATGTACGGTGGCGTCCCCCGGTCCGGGCAACCGAGGAAGACCTGGCACGGGTCCATCGCCCCCAGTACATCCGTTGGGTGCAGGAGGTCGCCCGGGGAACCTGTTTTTTAGACCCGAACACCTACGTCACCTGTCACTCGTTCGAAGCAGCATCATATGCTGCCGGATCGACGTTTGCCGCAGTGGAGCGAGCACTTGATGGCGAGCACTGCTTCGCCATGGTCCGCCCGCCGGGGCACCATGCCGAACCCGATCGGGCGATGGGGTTCTGTATCTTCAATAACGCCGCCGTCGCGGCCGCGAAAGCGCTCCTTTCGGTTGATCGGGTGGCGATCCTCGACTGGGACCTGCACCACGGCAACGGCACCCAGAAGGCCTTTTACGGGAGCGACCGGGTGCTCTACTGCTCCGTGCACGAGGAGAACAGTTTCCCAAAGACCGGTTGGATCGACGAGATCGGGACCGGCGCCGGCCGGGGCTACACCCTCAACGCCCCGCTTGCGGCAGGGTCCACCATCACCGATTACCGCTACATCTTCGATGAAGTCTTCATCCCGGCGATCGTCCGGTTCCGCCCTGATGTCCTGATCGTCTCGGCCGGGCAGGACGCCCTCGCCGACGACGAACACGGGCGGATGAACCTGGTGCCCGAAGACTACGGCGTGCTTACCGGGATGCTGAACGACGGCACGGACCTACCCCTCGCGCTGACCCTCGAGGGGGGTTACGGGCCGTCGCTCGGGGAGGCGATTGCTGCAATATTCCGTGCCCTGCGGGGGGAGCGGCATACCCCTGCAGAAAGGCCCCTGCGCCGGCATACCCAAAGGGTTGCCGAGATCCTAAAGAAAGTCTGGTTCTGTTGAGAGAGGCCCGTTGAGCCGGCAATATAATCGCGGTTGCCCCTTTGCGGCTCTAACGTGCCTCAACCCTGTTCCGAGCGCTTCCGGTCGGGATCCATATACGAGACCTCAAACCCGGGGAGGACGACCCGCACCACCGGAACCGGGGTCCTTGAAAGATCGCAGACGCAGACCCGGTCCGTATGAGGCTCGACCTCTTTGAGCACCTTCTGGATATCGAGGTCGAATCGATCGGTGCTTCTGTCGGGAACGTTGGTGATATCGACGGAATCCGCGTCGGCAAACCAGATCCGGTTGATCCTTTTTAACCGCTCGTAGCCTGCCTTCCTGATGACCTCCTCCCGCCTGGGGTCGTTTCGACCGCCCTGCAGATAACTTCCCCGGCTCTGGGCGACCTCGGTCAGGGCCTGGAGGGCCGCGATCTCCGGCGAGAGGTGCGTCCCAGACCCGACAACAAGCATCGCCGGGTCTTTTGTGACGGTATCGTCTGCGGCGGCCGCGACCGTGGGGATGCCGGTCCTCCCCTCGATCAGCCAGAGGTGGATCTCGATCCCGTTCTCTTCGAACCGGTCGAGGATCTTGCGGGCGGCGCAGTCCTTCTCGATGGTGAGGCGATATCCAAGGTCGCGCTCCGCACTGGCGATGCTGAGCGCGTCCCGTTCGATCACCTCAAAGAGGGCATGCAGGATCGCCTCTTCCATGACGTTGCCGGACGCAAGCCCGTTAGAGTCGCTTCGAAAGAGCGGCATCGTCATCCCGAGCGAGTCGTAGGGATGGAAGACTGCGTTGCTCGGGAGATAGACCTCCTCATCGTTCAGGATATCCCATCCCGGCGTCCAGTGGAGCATCTCTCCCTGCTCAAGTCCTCGTGGGAGGATCAGGTCTTCGGGGTGCACCGCTCGCCCCGGACCGATCTCTTCGTAGGTTGCATACTCCATCCGGTCACCCCGGTACTCGGCGGAGTAGCGCTCGATTGCCCCCATCATCGCCGAGACCCGGGCCTGGACGGGCTCTTTCCCCTTTCCGATGAGGACGCGAAGAGCACCCCGAGCGGCTTTCGGCCGAGTCGCCGCAAAGACGGGGATTCCGAGACGGTCGAGAGAAGTAAGATCGATGATCTCGGCGACACCAATCTCTCCCATCAGCGGCTCGATGATCGCCCGGGTCTCCTCGGGAGGCCGGGATCGGTGGGTTCCGTCAAAGTACAGTTTCTCTACGGGGTGAATCGTGATTGCCATCTCATGATACCTAGGAGGTGATACCTTAATAGCATGGCAGGTATACTCTCCCTGTATGAGCACGGATGACATAGCAGTGGGCGCAGTCGTCCGATACCCCCGCACCGGCACGACCGGGAAGGTCGTGCGGATCGAGGAGATCGATGGCCGGAGGTACGCCGAACTCGAGAGCACCGGACTCTACTACCGGGTGGACGAACTCGTCAGCACCGAGCGCACGGCCGTAAACGCGGAGAGGACGGAGCGCTCCCTTGAGGATTACCTCAAAGAGCATAAGGAGATCCAGAAGCAGCTCGAAGAGGTATGGGAGAGGGGGATCGACCAGAGTTGTGAGGGCGGCGGTTAACTGTCTATCGGTATTGTGGTGAGTTTCACCGACTCAACCCCTTTCTGCGCCATCAGCCGCTCGGTAACATCCTTCAGCACAGCACCGTCTCCCCGGATGAGGATCACCTCAAGGCACTTGTTGTGAGTCACGTGTGAGTGAAGGGATGCCTGAATGATCTGAGCGTATTGATGCTGAATCTCGGTGAGCGTCTGGAGCAGCCCACGCTGGTCGTGGTCATACACCATGGTGATGACGCCCTGGCGTTCTCCTTTTACATCGGAGATCCACTGGTAGTGTGTGATATAATTGCGTATCGAATCCCGTATTCCCTCGGAACGTGAGGAGTATCCTCGGAGACTCAGGATCTCGTCGAATTTATCAAGAAGATTCTTGGGTAGAGAGACCCCGATACGTGAAAGTTCGGTATCACCTGACATACTACAATCAGTTCCATATCTCGCTGCTAGGGGATAAATTTTCGCTAAGAATAGAGGGTGTTCTTCATACTTCGTATGTCACATGAATAATGATTAACGGGAGAACACCGCCTGCGCCATGAAGATAGAAGCGGGAGCGGTACACACCACCGATTATGTATAAGTAGTGTCACTATATATTGGATAAGGAGGTTCGAAAACTTTTGCGCGATGTATTCATCCCTAGTGTCAATATTGGGCTTGTAGGTCATGTCGATCACGGCAAGACCACCCTGGTCAGCGCGCTAACCGGCACCTGGACGGACAGACACAGTGAGGAGATCAAGCGCGGCATCTCCATCCGGCTTGGCTACGCAGATACAACTTTTTACAAATGCGAAGAGTGCGAAGGGGCTGAGGCCTATACTACAAAACCGGAATGCCCTATCTGCGGGAAGAAGGCGGTTCCGTTCCGGACGGTCTCATTCGTCGATGCCCCGGGTCACGAGACGCTGATGGCGACGATGCTCTCGGGTTCGGCCCTGATGGACGGCGCGATGCTTGTCATTGCCGCCAACGAGGCCTGCCCGCAGCCCCAGACCAAAGAACATCTGATGGCGCTTGAGCTGATCGGTATCAAGAAGATCGTCATCGTCCAGAACAAGATCGACGTGGTCACCCAGGCCGAGGTGCTTGAGCACTATAAGCAGATAAAGCGGTTCATCAAGGGCACCATTGCCGAGGACGCACCCATCATCCCCGTCTCTGCACAGAAAGGAATCAATATCGGTGCCCTGATCCAGGCACTCAACGAGGTTATCCCGGAACCGGAACGCGATCCGGAGGTTAACCCGCTGATGCTCATCGCACGGTCGTTTGATATCAACAAACCCGGCTGCAGCTGGCGGGAGATTAAGGGCGGCGTCATCGGAGGCTCGCTTATTAGGGGAGTTCTGCACGAGGGCGACGATATCGAGATCAGACCCGGCCGGCAGGTTCAGATCGAGAACCGGACAAAGTGGGAGCCTATCGAGACAAAGATCACATCCATCCACGCCGGTAAGACCAAGGTGACCGAGGCAGCGCCCGGCGGCCTCCTTGGTGTTGGTACGAAACTTGATCCGGCACTGACAAAGAGTGACGCTCTCGCCGGACAGGTAGCGGGGCTTGTAGGGAAACTGCCGCCGATCTGGGAGCGGATGACCTTCGAGGTCACGCTCATGGATCGGGTGGTCGGTGCGGACAGCGAACTGCTCATCGAACCGTTGAAGCATAAAGAGCCGCTGATGCTCTCTGTCGGGACCGCGGTCACCGTCGGCGTGATCACGAACACCAAGAAGAATCTGGTCGAGGTCATGCTGAAGCGTGCGGTCTGCGCTGAAGTCGGCGCACGGATTGCTATCAGCAGGCAGGTCGGCGGACGATGGCGGCTGATCGGGATGGGTGTTCTGGTCGAGTGAGGGTTCTTCTCGACACAAACGCCCTCTTGATGCCAGCCCAGTTCGGGATTGACCTCTATGGAGAACTTCTGGCCCTTCTCGGGGATTATGAGCCGATCGTCCTTGAAGAAGTGGTTGGCGAGCTCTCGGGACTTGCCCGGGGTCACGGCCGCGATGCGGCTGCCGCCCGTGTGGGTCTCGCGATGGCCCGGCGCTCGACCGTCCTGCCAAGCGGAAGCAGCGCGGACCATGTGGACGACCGGGTTATCGAGTATGCTCGCAGGGAAGGATGCGTTGTGGTGACGAACGACCGAGAACTCCGAAATGCTCTCCTTCGCGAGGGAATAGACGTCATCTCGATGCGAAGAGAGAGAACGCTGGAGCTGATAAGAGGATAGATTATGTACTATAAAATGACACTGGAGGATAAGGTGCGGGTTCCGCCCCACCGGCTCGGGGAAGACCTTGGGAAGGTCGTCCTCAACGTACTGCAGGAACAACTGGAAGGCAGCATATCAAAGGAGATCGGGATCTTCATCGCAGTCACGAAGATTCTCGATATCGGTGAGGGGGAGTTGATCCCCGGGGACGGGGCCGTCTACTACGATGTCAGGTTCGAAGCGGTGGTGCTCCGTCTCGCGCTCCAGGAAGTGATCGAAGGCGTCGTGGTCGAGACGACGAGTTTCGGTGCGTTCGTCAGCCTCGGGCCCATCGATGCCATGCTTCACGTAAGCCAGATATCGGATGAATATATCAACTACGACGAGAAGAACAGCAGGCTGATCTGCCAGGATTCGAAGCGGTTTATCGCTGTCGGCGACGGCGTCCGGGCGCGGATTGTTGCTCTATCGCTCAACGAACGCGAGCCCCGGGAGAGCAAGATTGGTCTTACCATGCGGCAGTCGGGCCTCGGGACCACGACCTGGCTCGAAGAGGAACTTGAGCAAGAGAAAGGGAAAGGAGCAGCCTAATGGCCGTGCGAAACAAGAAGGTGATCAAGGTCTGCCGCGAGTGTCACCGCGTCGTCGAGGGCGAATCCTGCGTGATCTGCGGCACGGCCAACCTGAGCGAGGATTGGGCGGGCTACGTCGTGATCATCGATCCCGAGCATTCGGAGATCGCAAAGAAGATGAACATCACCATGCCCGGCCGATACGCACTGAAGGTCCGCTGATGCTCCGGCTCCTCCGGCTCCCCGAAGAACACCGCGGTCTCTTCAAGAAACCGTTCGGCACCCTCGCCCGGAATATCGGCGAACACCTCCCAGAGCTCCGGGGCCGGGCGGTCTACGCGGTCGGGGATGTGGTGACGCACAACCTCCTTGGTGCAGGCATCGTCCCGGATATCGCGATCATCGACGGCTATACCATGCGATCGCCCTGCACCCAGTCACCCCTGCTGCAGACGAGAAGACTCGCGGCAAAGAACCCGGCCGGCACGATCACCGACGAACTCGTGGAGGCGATCGAGGAGGCGGTCGGGAACCCTCCAGCAGTGATCTTTGTCGACGGCGAGGAGGATCTTGCGGTCATTCCGCTCATCATCGCCGCGCCGGTCGGGGCCGCCATCCTCTACGGCCAGCCGGGGGAGGGGGTCGTCCTCCGGCTTGTTGACGAGTCGGCAAAAGAGGAAGCCGCGTCCATGCTGAACTGTTTCGTGCGTGAGTGAGGGGAGCGGGTCTCGCCTGTCCCGGTGCCCCATCCCCAAGGGTATAAATAAATCTCCTAACAACATTTTAGGGATATCGATGGACTTCGAAATTACCCGTGATGTGAGGAACGAGTTGTTAAACCGGAGGGAGCTTACATTTACTCTCACGTTTGACGGCCCGACACCCTCGCGGAAGAGTATTCAGGAGAAGCTCGCTGCGATGCTGAATATGAGCGAGAACCTCGTCGTGCTGGACCTCGACCGAACCCGGTTCGGGAAGATGGAACTTACCGGCCGTGCCCGGATCTACGACGACGAGGAGAGCAGGAACTCGACCGAGCGGGATTACCTGCTTAAGCGCGGCGAACCGAAAGCAGAGAGCGAGGCGTAAGCCATGGCAGTCAAGAGATACGAGTGTTACGAGATCAAGGGTGATGCGGCGGTTCTGCAGAAGCGGCACTGCCCACGCTGTGGTCCCGGCTTCCTGATGGCCGAGCACAAGGATCGGGTAGCCTGCGGCAAGTGCGGCTACACTGAGTTCCGAAAGTAGGTCCTCACACCCGGATACATATACGGATCAGGCCGCACTCTGCCTTGCAGGCACCGGCCGCGACCGATCTTTTTCATGATGGAGCGATACCTGTTTTATGTCTCATGATGGGCTGGTGCTGGGACTTGAAGGGACGGCGTGGAACCTCAGTGCCGCCCTCTTCGGCGACGATCTGGTTGCCCTCCATTCTTCACCCTATGTCCCGCCGAAAGGAGGGATTCATCCGCGGGAGGCGGCGCAGCACCACGCTTCGGTGATGAAGGAGGTCGTCTCCCGGGTGCTCACGGAGCCGGAGCGGATCAAGGCCGTCGCCTTCTCCCAGGGGCCGGGTCTCGGCCCCTCCCTCCGGACGGTGGCGACCGCGGCACGGGCTCTCTCGATAGCCCTTGGCGTTCCGCTCGTCGGCGTCAACCACTGCGTCGCGCACGTCGAGATCGGGAGGTGGGCGACCGGGTTTCGCGATCCGATCGTTCTCTACGCGAGCGGGGCGAATACGCAGGTACTCGGCTACTTGAACGGCCGCTACCGGATATTCGGAGAGACGCTGGATATCGGGCTAGGGAACGCGCTTGACAAGTTCGCCCGGAGCCACGACCTCCCGCACCCGGGCGGCCCGATCATCGAGAAACTCGCCCAGAAGGGAAGTTATATCGAACTCCCGTATACCGTGAAGGGGATGGACCTCGCCTTCTCGGGGCTCGTCAGTGCCGCCCAGGAGAGTTCGGCGGCGCTTGAGGATGTCTGCTTCAGCCTCCAGGAGACCGCATTTGCTATGTGCGTCGAGGTGACCGAACGGGCGCTCGCCCATGCGGGGAAGGACGAGGTGCTGCTCGTCGGGGGGGTCGGCGCGAACAGGCGACTGCAGGAGATGCTGCAGGTCATGTGCGAGGAGCGGGGAGCGGCGTTCGCCGTCCCGGAGCGGACGTTCCTTGGCGATAACGGGGCAATGATCGCCTACACGGGCAAGGTCATGCTGGAGCACGGCGTGACCCTCCCCCTCGAGAAGTCGCAGATCCGGCCGGGTTTCCGGTCGGATGAGGTGGAGGTCACCTGGCGCGAGGACGAGCCCGGCGAGATCTTCGCCACCGGGCCGCATGAGGGCGGCACCGCCCGGGGTGCGGAGGCGGTCGTCGAGATCCGGGAGGAGGACGTGGTCAAGCGCAGGGTGAGCAAGCGCTACCGCAGCCCGGCGCTTGATAAGCGGCTGATCACCGAACGGACCCGGGCCGAAGCCCGGCTGATCGCAGCAGCACGGCGGGCGGGTGTCCCCACCCCGGTGATCCACGACATCACCGCAGATACCATCGTCATGGAGCGGGTCGAGGGCGATCTGCTGAAGTACGTTGCCACGCCCGAGACGATCCGGCTTGCCGGGGAGGCCGTCGGGAGGCTCCATGGAGCGGGGATCGTGCACGGGGACCTGACGACGAGCAATATGATCGTTCGCAACGGCCAATGCGTCTTAATCGACTTCGGGCTTGCATCCACATCCGCTGAGATCGAGGACCGGGGCGTCGATATCCACGTCTTCTTCGAGACGCTCGAGAGCACCACCGAGAACTTCGAGGAGTTGAAGCAGGCCTTTATCGAGGGGTATGCGGAGACTTTTGAGGGGGCGGACGAGGTCATCGCCCGTGAACATGAAGTGGAACTGCGGGGGCGATACCTGTGAAACTTGCGGTGGTGACGAGTAACCCGAACAAGGCCCGTGAGGTGGCCGCGTACTTTGCCGGGATCCTGGAGGTCGAGCACGTCCCCCTGGAATGCCCGGAGTTCCGCCACACCGAGATCGCCGAGATTGCACGCGGCAAGGCGGAGTTCGCCTACCGCGCACTCTCCCGCCCGCTGATCGTCGACGATACCGGGTTTTTCATCGACGCCCTTGGCGGGTTCCCGGGCCCGTGCGCCGCCTACGTCCAGGATACCATCGGCAACGAGGGGATCTTACGCCTCATGGAGGGTGTGGCCGACCGGAGCGCCCACTTCGAGACGGTGATCGCGTTCGCCGATGAGGACGGCATCCGGACATTCCAGGGGGTCCTCCACGGGGCGATCGTGGAGCCCCGGGGAGAAAAGGGGTTTGGCTACGATCCGATCTTTGCCTGCGCCGGTCGGACGCTCGCCGAGATGCCGCTCTCCGAGAAGAACCGGATCTCCCACAGGGCACGGGCCCTCGAGGCGTTCCGCACCTGGATCAGAGAGGAGCGCGCATCCTGACAGAACTGTTAATAGGACCAAGAACGAATAGTACCTATCTGATAAGTGGTGTTTTCAACATGGCGAGATTTCCCGAAGCTGAAGCACGTCTGCTCAACGTACAGGTCTGCATGAAATGCAACGCCCGGAACGCAATCCGTGCGACCCGGTGCCGCAAGTGCGGCTCGGATGAACTCCGGCCCAAGTCCAAGGAACGGAAGGCGTAACGTAACTAACGGCGGATCCCGGGTCACGGCGGGACAGGGGTCCGGTATATTCTTTTTGTCGAGAATTACAAGGTGCAGGGCAGTCTGCCGCCCTTCAAGCGGTATAATAGGTGACTTTTCTGCCCTCTTTGCTGTACTCGCCCTTGTATGTCTCGATGTTTCGCTTGTAGCCGATCCGCTCAATAAATCCGAGGTCGCGGAGCCTCTCGCGGACCCGCATCACGTCCGCAGCGTCGGCCCAGTCTTTTGTGTAGACATAGATGACCGTCCGCTCGTCGCGTGAGTCTGGATTGGGCTTGGCAGTGCTGACCTTTGCCGATATCCCGAGTTCTCCCCTCACCGTCCCGTCCCGGACCTTCCGCCACGCCTCATCAGCCTCGCTTGGGGGCACAAAGATGAGCCACTTTCCCACCTGCTCGTCATCGAGGCCTCGCTCGCCGGGTTCCGGGGCATCCTGGACGATCCAGTACATCCGGACCGTCTTAGAGGGGAGGGTCCCTTCCCCATCCCGGAGCGAGGCATAGATGGCATCGATCCCGCCGGATTGGGATCGGAGTGCATCGGCAAGAGGTGGATAATCCTCGCTGAACTTTTCGAAGATCTCGATAAGATCTGATTTAAAATCGATTCTTTGCTCGACGAGCTCAAAGAGGTACGGACCCCGGGCATGGAGCTCGCGGTTGAGGTAGACCTCAAAGATCCCATATGCGACGTCGGCCAGGGTCTCTGGATCAATCTCTTCCATACCTATTTGGTACTGTCAGGGCGGTAAAAAGAGTTTGGAAGCAGACTACCGCTCCAGACTCTCTGCAACAAGTTCTGCGGCCCGCTCTCCGGATAGAAGCATCCCGCCGAAGATCGGCCCCATGCGGCACTCTCCGGCAACGGCGTTGGCCGCCATCCCGGCGACGAAGAGGCCGGGGAATACCTCTTTTGTGTGATCGAGGATCCTTGACTCGGCACGCTCGGCCCACATGAAACTCTCGCCCTTCACCTGGAGTCTGCCGCCTTTCCGCTCGATCATACGGGCGACCACGGCGTCGTGACCGCTCGCATCGACGGTGCAGGTGCAGGCCACGGTGAGCGGGTCGACATGCAGCCCGGCCATATCGACCGGCGTCCAGTTGATGACGAGGCCGCCGACCCTGCCGTCACCCCTGATCATGACGTCTTCGACGGTGGTGAGGTTGAAGAACTCGACACCGGCGTCGCAAGCCGCCGCGGTGAGCTTCGCGACCGCTTCTACCGATTTTGCGACGTAGTAGCCCGGCTCGAACTCTTTGTAGGCGATGCCGAACCGGTCCAGAAGCCGGCGGGCCTCCTCCTGGACGACGATCCGGGGGAACATCATCCCGCCGCCCCACATTCCACCGCCGATACTGAGCTTCTTCTCGATGAGTGCACACGAGAGGCCCTTTTCACCGAGGAGCGCGGCGCAGGCAAGCCCCGAGGGGCCGCCCCCGACGACGGCGACGTCCATCTCGAGATGCTCGATGAGCGCCCGGTGGGACTCCTCAAGGATGGCCCTGCTGATGGTCACTTCGTTTAACGTCATCGTACTGTGGATCTATATCATCTCTGCTCCATAAGAACAGCGGAGTTGGGTGCCGGTTGTACTCAATATCAGTACTGGTACGGATCCCCGGAAAATCGGCGCATACCTTAAGTCATCACCGGTACAATATATCCCATCATGCAGTGGACGCGCGACTTAGGTCTCACGATGAGGATGTTCCTTACATCGTTTCTGCTCCTCATAGTCTACCTGATCTTTCTGGGCGTCCTTTCAGCCCTTGGGTTCTCCTTCGGGTTCCTCCTGCTCGTGGCTGCCTTAATGGCATTCGGGCAGTACTTCTTCTCCGACAAACTGGTGCTCTGGAGCACCAACACCCGGATCATAGAGGAAGACGAGTACCCGGAGCTGCACCGGATGGTTGAGAGCCTCGCCACGAGAGCCGGTCTCCCGAAGCCAAAAGTCGGGATCATGGCCTCTCCGGTGCCGAACGCGTTCGCGACCGGACGCAGTCCGAGCCACGCCGTCGTGGCGGTCACCGACTCGATCATGCGGACGCTCAATCGCGAGGAACTGGAGGCAGTGCTCGCCCACGAGATTGCCCACGTGAAGAACCGGGATATGCTGACTCTGACGATGGCGAGTTTCATCTCGATGCTCGCCTTCCTGATCATGCGCAACTGGATCTTCATCGGGCTCTTCAACAACCGCGATAACAACATGGGCGCGCTGATCCTGGTCTACGTCGTCTCGATCATCGTCTGGCTGGTAAGCACGCTCCTCACCCGGGCGCTCTCCCGCTACCGGGAGTTCGCCGCGGACCGGGGCAGCGCTACCCTGACGAACAATCCCCGGGCGCTGATATCAGCGCTTCAAAAGATCAGCGGGCGGATGGACTACGTCCCCGCCGAGAAGAAACAGGAAGTTGAGGGCGCAAACGCCTTCTTCATCATTCCGGCCCTCTCAGGCAACACCCTGATGGAGCTCTTCTCGACGCACCCCTCGCTTGAGAAGCGGGTGGCCGCCCTCGAGGAGCTGATGACACAGCAGCGGGGATACTGAACCCACCCCGGGTTCTCCCACCCAATATTTATTATTCAGTACAGTCAATCTATGTAGGCACAACGTGCAGTGCATCGATGGTCTAGTGGTATGACTTTGGCCTTCCAAGCCAATAGCCCGGGTTCAATTCCCG
>NZ_LFRO01000028.1:0-1044 GCF_001512385.1 Methanoculleus sp. DTU007
GACAGAAGCACTTATCAGGTGCGACAGGTAATGCCCCGGCACGATGAAGACGGAGATACCCTACGACCGATTCGCCCATGTCCCGGAGCGAATCTTCGGACTGGTCGACCTCGCGTACAACCTCTGGTGGAGCTGGCATTCCTCGGCGAGCGTCCTTTTTAAGCAGCTGAACCGGGAGGAGTGGAAGATGAGCCGCCACAACCCGGTCAGGATGCTCCAGGACACACCACCCCGGTACTTCGAGCGTGCGGCAACGAATCCAGAATTTCTCCGCCGTTACGATATCATCATGCACCGGTTCCGGCAGTACATGGAGCCGAGGACGAGCTGGTTTGCGCAGCACTACCCCGGCCGGGTGCCGCTGACGATCGCCTACCTCTCAAGCGAATTTGGAGTGCACCACTCACTTCCGTTCTACGCGGGGGGGCTTGGCGTCCTCGCCGGGGATCACATCAAAGCAGCGAGCGATCTCGGCGTGCCGACGGTCGCTGTCGGGTTCATGTATGCCGAGGGTTATCTTCACCAGCATATCGAGGCGAACGGGTGGCAGAAGAACGTCGCCGAGATCCTGGATCGCGATGCCGCCCCGGTCCTCCGGGTTCTCGACGATAACGGCCGCCAGCTCGTGGTCCAGGTCCCTCTGCTCGACCCTCCCATCCACGTTGCGGTCTGGAAGGTGCAGGTGGGGCGTGTCCCTCTCTACCTCCTCGATACCCATATCGATGAGAACCTTCCCGAGAACCGGAGCATCTCCCACCGCCTTTACCTAAAGGAGATCGAGAGCCGGCTGCGGCAGGAGGTGGTGCTCGGCATCGGGGGGCGGAAGGTCATTCATACCCTCGGGATCGACTACTCGGCGATGCACCTAAACGAGGGCCATTCCGCGTTCGCTCTGCTTGAGCGGCTCAGGGAGCGGATCGTCGCCGGGATGTCGTTTGAGGAGGCGCGCGAGCAGGTCCGGGGCACCTCGATCTTCACCACCCACACCCCTGTCCCCGCCGCTCACGACGTCTTCCCCGAGGACCTGATGTCGAAGTACTTCCG
>NZ_LFRO01000028.1:1146-1652 GCF_001512385.1 Methanoculleus sp. DTU007
ATGTGGCAACCCCTCTGGCCCGAGCACCCGGTCGAGAAGGTGCCGATCGACTATGTCACAAACGGTGTGCACGTGCCCACGTGGCTGAACCACCGGATCGAGTGGCTCATCGACCGGTACATGGATCCGGTCTACCCGAACTGGCGGGAGGATTACGACAACCCGATCATCTGGGAGGTCGTCGACGAGATCCCGGACGAAGAACTCTGGCGTGAGCACCAGTGGCTGAAGATGAAACTCTTTGCCCGAATCCGGGAGCGGAAACGTCTCAAGTGGGCGGGGCACCGTGATGAGCCTGCAAACCTCGCCGCCGAGGGGCTCATGCTCGACACCTCGGCGCTGACGATCGGGTTTGCCCGCCGGTTTGCCGAGTACAAGCGGGCGGACCTGATCTTCCAGGACCTGGACCGGCTCGACCGGATCGTGAACAACCGCTGGAGACCCGTGCAGTTCATCTTCGCCGGGAAGGCCCATCCGGCCGACGAGCGGGGCAAGCAGATCCTGCA
>NZ_LFRO01000083.1:0-4956 GCF_001512385.1 Methanoculleus sp. DTU007
ATCGGCCTGATCACGGAGTACTACACCTCCTTTGAGCGGAGCCCGACGCTCGCCATCGTCAAGGCAAGCGAGACCGGTTCGGCAACCACCATCATCACCGGGTTTGCGAAGGGTATGGAGAGCACCGTCTGGCCGGTCCTGATCATCGCTGTCGCGATCTTCATCTCCTACCAGGTTGCGGGTCTCTACGGTATCGCGATCGCCGCCGTCGGCATGCTTGCGACGCTCGGTATCTCCCTCTCCGTCGACGCTTACGGCCCTGTCGCCGACAACGCCGGCGGTATCGCCGAGATGTCCCACCAGAAACCTGAGGTCCGCGAGATCACCGATACGCTCGACGCCGTCGGGAACACCACCGCCGCCATCGGCAAGGGGTTCGCCATCGGCTCTGCAGCCTTGACTGCGCTCGCCCTCTTCGCCGCCTACACCCAGGCGGTCGGCCTCTCGGTCATCGACGTCTCGGTCCCGAATGTCTTCGTCGGTGTCCTGATCGGCGCGATGCTTCCGTTCCTCTTCTGTGCCATCACGATGATGGCGGTCGGAAAGGCGGCATACAGCATCGTCCACGAAGTCCGCCGCCAGTTCAAGGAGATCACCGGTCTCATGGAGGGGAAGGCCGACCCGGACTACGCCTCCTGCATCGCCATCTCCACTCACGCTGCGCTGCGTGAGATGATCCCGCCCGGCGTCCTCGCCGTCGCCTCGCCGCTCGTCGTCGGGTTCCTCCTCGGCACGGAAGCGCTCGGCGGCCTGCTCGTCGGTTCGCTTGCATCCGGGTTCCTCCTCGCCGTCACGATGGCGAACGCCGGCGGAGCCTGGGACAACGCGAAGAAGTACATCGAGCAGGGCCACCTCGGTGGAAAGGGCTCGGACGCCCACAAGGCAACCGTCGTCGGCGACACCGTCGGCGACCCCTTCAAGGACACATCGGGCCCGTCCATCAACATTCTGCTGAAGCTGATGTCCATGGTCGCGCTGGTCTTTGCGCCGCTGATCCTGGTCATCTAACCCCTTTTTTCCTAATCGTGCCTGCCGGGGAGCATTTTCTCCAAAAGCCGCGCAGAAAAATCGCTTTTGATAGAAGAGAATCTTTCAAAAAAGAGTGGTTTAGGCGCTCCTCGCGTTGAGGATGCGGATTGCGAGGTGCGCTGCGTTCTCGCCGTTATCCACCCCGACACAGGCCACCGGGACGCCTCTCGGCATCTGGACGATCGAGAGGAGGGCGTCAAGCCCCATCAGTTTGCCGCTCACGGGAACGCCGATCACCGGGCGCGCCGTTTTTGAGGCGATAAGCCCGGGGAGGGCCGCCGAGAGCCCGGCGATCGCGATGAAGACCCTGGCATCGCTCCCTTTAATATACTCGTCGAGCCGTTCCGGGTCCCGATGCGCCGAGATCACCTGGTAGTCGTAGGAGACGCCATGTTCCCGTAAAACTCCAAAGACCTTCTCTGCGATCTGGCTGTCTGAGGCCGAACCGCAGATCACCGCGACATCTACCATATCTTCCTTTGGTTTGCTCCTGCCCCCCTATCTCTCTGTCGATATCGCCCGTGGAGAGGTTGATAAGAGTCTACATCCAAGTTCCTTGAAGGAACTTGCGTCTGGATTTGACGAGACGACATGGACTGATCCATATGGAAAATGAACCACTCCTTATGATCCCCGGCCCTGTACCCATTCCGCAGCGGGTACGCGCCGCAATGACGCGGCAGGCCATCAACCATCGCGGACCCGAGTTCGGTGCCGCGTATGCGGATACTGTCCGGGTCCTAAAGACCCTCTTTGGCACTGAAAGCGACCTTTATATCATCAGCGGCTCGGGAAGCGCCGGCATGGAGGCCGCGGTCGCAAACTTCGGGCGGGACAAGCGGATCGTCTCGCTCGTGAACGGCAAGTTCGGCGAACGTTTTGCAAAGATCGGTGCGCGCTACGGCACCGTCACCGCCCTTGAGTCCGAGTGGGGCACTCCGCTCGACCTTGCGGCCCTCGAGCAGGAACTCGAGGCCGGGGCCGAGATCGTCACGATGGTCCACAACGAGACGAGCGCCGGGATCAAGAACCCGGCTCCTGAAGTCGGAAAGCTCGCCCGGAAGTACGACGCGCTCTTTGTCATGGACGGGATCACCTCCATCGGCGGCGATGAGGTCCTGATGGACAAGTGGGGCGTCGATGTTGCGGTCGTCGGGTCGCAGAAGTGTCTTGCAGCCCCGGCGGGCCTTGCGGCCATCGCCATCGGGGAGCGCGCCTGGGACCGGATCTGCGATAAGCGCCCCTTCTACCTCGATCTCGCCGCCTACAAAAAGAGCGGGAGCAGCACCCCGATGGAGACTCCCTACACCCCGGCGGTTCCGCTCTTCCTCGCGCTGCACGAGGCCTGCAAGATGATCGAGGAGGAGGGCATCGCCGCCCGGATTGCCCGGCACCGCAGGATGGCCGAGTCCGTCCGCGCCGCGGCGAAGGCCTGGGGCGTCGAGCTCTTCCCGAAGATCGATGAGCACCATGCCTACTCGAACACCGCAACCGCGATGCGCATCCCGGACGGCGTCACCGACAAGGACCTTCGCGGGACCGTCAAGAAGTTCGGGATCGAGATCGCCGGCGGCCAGGACCACCTCAAGGGCAAGATCTTCCGGATCGGCACCATGGGCAGTGTCGGAGCGCAGGAGATTCTCGCAACCCTTGCGGCCGTCCAGTTCGCCCTGAGGAAGTCCGGGTTTGCGGCCGGCGACGGTCTTGAGGCAGCCGCCGAGGTGCTCCTCGGATGAAGATCGGGATCGCCGATACGACGTTTGCCCGGATTGACATGGGCAGAGCCGCTATCGATGAGATCCGCAAGCACGCAAGTGTGGGGATCGAGCGCTACGTCGTCCCCGGCATCAAGGACCTCCCGGTAGCCTGCAAGAAACTGATCGAGGAGCGGGGGTGCGACCTCGTGATGGCGCTCGGGATGCCCGGCGGGGCCGAGAAGGACAAGGTCTGCGCCCACGAGGCCTCCCAGGGCCTCATCCTCTGCCAGCTCATGACCAACAAGCATATCATCGAGGTCTTCGTCCACGAGGACGAGGCAAAAGATGAAAAAGAACTCGCCTGGCTGATGGAGCAGCGAACCCGCGAGCACGCCGTGAACGCCGTGCGGCTCCTCCTCCGGCCGAAGGAGCTGGAGAAACTCGCCGGGACCGGCCAGCGGCAGGGGTTCGAGGATGTCGGGCCCGCACGCATCTGATCCAAAAAGTGATGATTATCTGGCGTGAGTAATACCACAGGAAGGATTGGAATGACAATACGACTTGGATTCGTCGTCGCGGAGTTCAACCGCGACATCACCTATATGATGGAGATCGAGGCCCGGGAGCATGCCAATTTCCTCGGTGCGGAAGTGGCTGAGACGATCTACGTCCCGGGCGCCTACGATATGCCGCTTGCGATCAAGAAACTCCTGACCGACGGGAACGTTGATGCCGTCGTCACCATCGGGTGCGTCATCGAGGGCGCGACCCAGCACGACGAGATCGTCGTCCAGCACGCGGCACGTAAGATCATCGACCTCTCCCTTGAGTTTAACAAGCCCGTCACGCTCGGCATCTCCGGACCGGGGATGACCCGGATGGAGGCGACCGAGCGTATCGACTACGCGAAGCGCGCCGTTGAGTCGGCCGTGAAGATGGTCCAGCGATTGAGATGAAGAGCCTCTCAGAGAAGGTTGGGGCAATCGCCCCTTCGGCGACGATCGAGATCTCGAACGCCGCAAAGAGAATGGCCGCCGAGGGTATCGACGTCATCAGCCTCTCGATTGGTGAGCCGGACTTTGATACCCCGCAGCATATCAAAGACGCCTGCATCGAGGCCATCCAGCGCGGCGAGACGCACTACGCCCCGAGCGCCGGGATCCCGGCGCTTACCGCCGCAATCGCCGAGAAACTCACCCGCGAGAACGGCATCCCCGCAAAGCCCGACGAGGTGCTCGTCACCTGCGGCGCCAAGGACGCCATCTACGAGGCGATGGAAGCCGTCCTGAACCCGGGCGACGAAGCGATCATCCTTGATCCCGCCTGGGTCTCCTACGAGCCCTGCGTACAGCTCGCGGGCGCCGCCGCCCGGCATCATCCGCTCTCTATGGAGACCTTCCAGGTCGACGACTCCCTTCTAGAGGCCGTCGGTCCCCGGACGAAGATGATCGTGGTCAACTCGCCGTCGAACCCCTCCGGCGCGGTGCTTGATGCGTCCTCGCTCCGGCTCATCGCCGATATCTGCCTAGACCACGACCTCTACGCGCTCTCGGACGAGATCTACGAGAAGTTGATATACGGCGGCAAAGAGCACATATCGCTCGCCTCCCTCCCCGGGATGGCAGAGCGGACGATCACCATCAACGGGTTCTCGAAGGCCTACGCGATGACCGGGTGGCGGATCGGCTACGCGGTCGCTCCCCGCCCGATCATCCGGCAGATGGAGAAGGTGCAGCAGCACACCATCTCCCACCCGACGACGTTTGCGATGTTTGGGGCTGTTGCGGCGCTCAAAGGCCCGCAGGACTGTGTTGAGTCGATGCGCCGCGAGTTCGAGCGCCGGCGGGACTTCCTCGTCCCGGCGCTCCACGACCTCGGCTACGCGACCGCTCCCGCCGACGGTGCATTCTACGCCTACGTCAAGGTCGGGGGGGACGATATGGCGGTCGCCCGCTCGTGGCTTCGGGACATCCATGTGGCGGTCACCCCGGGGACGGCGTTCGGCACTCCCGGCTGGCTCCGCCTCTCCTACGCGACCTCGATGCAGAAGTTGAGAGAGGCCGTCGAGCGGATCGGCCGGATCTAAGACCTCATTCTCCCTTTTTGCTGAATCTCCTGCTTTCGGGGCAGCCGTGAAAGTCTCTCGTAGCACCGGATCGCCTCGGCCGGGCGGTCGAGGTAGACAAGCGCCGTCGCTCTCCCTTTGAGCGCCTCGACGTCGTCGGGGTCG
>NZ_LFRO01000055.1:0-18257 GCF_001512385.1 Methanoculleus sp. DTU007
CTCCCCTGTCCCCTCCCCCCTGCAATGCGATGTCCAGTGGGAATCCGCGTCAGGTGAAGCCATAAGAGTATCAACACATTTCAAGCTGCCCTGAAGGGATGGGTTCTGAGAAATTCGAAGAGTTTAGAGGCGCGAACGAGAGTGTGCGTGAACACCGCTAGGTGCGAAGCATCCCCCCTCCCCTCTCCTCACCTCCTCCGGGGATATTCCCACGGCATGGCAGTTGCTCGTTTGGAAAAATAGTGAATAGGAAGAGGAGGTTCTTTCGCCCTCCCCCTCACGCGCTCTCGCCCGCGCCTTCTCCCTTTGCGCTCTCTTCGACCGGTTTCTTCACTGGCTTCTCCGGTTTTACATAGGTGATGGTGTAGCGCTCCACCACATGCTCTACGACCGGCGGGAGATACTCAGGCTCCATCGTGAGGCTCCCGAACGGGCAGCCCTCGACGCAGTCGCCGCAGGCGATGCACCGCATGCGGTCGATCTCCCAGACCTTCGCCTCCTTATCAAGGCGGATCGCCGCGCACGGGCACCGCCGCGAGCAGATGCCGCAGGAGCGGCAGGTTGACGGGTCGAAGGTGACGTGCCCGCGGGTGATGGGGCTTCTCCGCGCCGGGACCACAGGATACTGCCGGGTGGCCGGGCCTCCTGCAAGGTTTCGGAGAACCGTCCTTGTCATCTCAAAAAATCCCATAGCTCTTCACCTCTCCGTGCAGCTGATGCAGGGGTCGATCGAGAGGACGACGACCGGGACATCCGCAAGCTGTGCGCCCGGGAGCATCTTCACGAGCGGGGGGATGTTTGCGAGCGTCGGCGTCCTGATCCGGGCACGGGCAAGGTGTTTCGTGCCGTTGCCCCGGAGATAGTGGATGACCTCGCCCCGCGGCTGCTCCACGCGGGAGAAATACTCGCCGTCAGGGGTTCCCTTGACCTTCACGTCGAGGGGCCCTTCGGGGATCTGATCGATCGCCTGCCGGATCAGGTCGATGGAAGCGTAGATCTCCTTGACCCGAACAGCGCACCGGGCGTAGCAGTCGCCGGCGGTCTCGACGACCGGCTTGAACCCGAGATCCCCGTAGGCGGCGTAGCCAGTCTCGCGGTGGTCGATCGCAACCCCGCTTGCCCTCGCGGTCGGGCCGACCGCACCGAGTGCATAGGCCTCGTCTTTTGAGAGGACCCCAAGCCCCTGAAGCCGGTACTTCACCGTCTCATCGTTTAAGAAGATATCACCGAGGTCCCGACACTCTTTCTCGAAGGGATCGAGTGCACGATGCATCTCTGCGAGTTTCTCCGGCACGATATCGCGCCGGACCCCGCCGACCTTGCAGGTGCCCTGGATGACCCGGCCGCCCGTGGTGTCCTCGAGGACGTCGAGCACCTTCTCGCGGAGTTGCCAGGACCGCATGAAGAGGTTCTCAAAACCCATCCCGTCCGCAAAGAGGCCGAGCCAGAGGAGGTGCGAGTGGAGACGCGAGCACTCCGACCAGATCGTCCGGAGGTACTTCGCCCGGTCGGGGACCTCGATCCCCATGATATGCTCGATGCCCTGGCAGTAGCAGAGCGCGTGCATGAAACTGCAGATCCCGCAGATTCGCTCCGCCACATAGACATACTCCGTGAACTCGCGCTTCTGGATGAGTTGCTCGAGCCCGCGGTGGATGTAGCCGATGGAGGGAATCACGTCCACGACCTTCTCATCCTCGAGAACGAGGTCGAGGTGGATAGGCTCCGGCAGGACCGGGTGCTGTGGTCCGAACGGCACGACTATGCGTTCCGGCATGTGTCACCTCCTCTCCGCGTGACGCTGAACGGATACTTCTCGGCCGTCTTGATGAACGTCCCCTTAAAGTCGATGTTCATCCCCGTGACCGGAATCCCGAAGAGGTCGTGCATCTCGTTCTCGTAGACGAACGCTCCCCAGTAGATCCCGGATATGCTCGGGACTGCAGTCTCCGGCCCGACCGTCAGGCGGAGGTTCCTGTACTGGTAGCCCTTATCGAACGAGTAATTGATCTCGTAGGACCCGCCGATGTCCGTACACCCGATCTGGACGAGGCGGTAACCTTCGGTGCGAAGCGCTTCGACCTCCCGGGTGAGATCCTCCAGCGCGACGCTGATGGTGGTCTGCTCTTCATTGACCGTCATGTGCTCTCACCCGCCGCCTGCCGTGCGCTCTCCTTTATCTGCGTTGCTCCTGTCATCTTCTCTCGTTTCTCTTCAAGAATCTCGAGCGCCTTCACGACGCCGTCGATGATCATCTCCGGCCTTGCCGCGCATCCCGGAACATACACGTCCACGGGGATAACCTTGTCGACACCCCCTGCGATGTTGTAGCACTCGCGGAATATGCCGCCTGAAGCAGCGCAGACGCCGACTGCGATGACGACTTTCGGCTCCGGCATCTGCTCGTAGATGTTCTTGACCACCTCCCGGTTCTGTGAGTTGATCCCGCCGGTGATGAGGAGGATATCAGCGTGCTTCGGGTTCCCGGTGTTGATGATCCCGAACCGCTCCACGTCATAGAGGGGCGTTAGGCACGCCAGGACCTCTATGTCGCAGCCATTGCAGCTGGATGCATCGTAGTGAAGGATCCAGGGTGATCGCTTCAGGAATGCCATGGTACTCATACACCTCCAAGCATCATATAGGAGAGGATCGCCAGGTTCGCGATGCCGAGTACTGCCGCGAGCCACCCGCTCTTTAATGCCGCCTGCCACCGCACCCGTGCGGTGACGTTGTCGATGAAGATCTCGGCGAGATACGTGACCACGACCGCGACGATCCCTATCACCGGGTTCCAGGCGAAGAAGAGGAAGACGAAGCCGAGAAGGAAGACGTTCTCGTACCAGTGAGCGATCTCAACCTGGGCGAGCGTCGAGCCCGAGAACTCCGTCGTGATACCCTTGACAATCTCCTGGTGAGCGTGGTGCGACGTCGAGATATCGAAGGGGGACTTCCGGAGTTTGATCGTGAGGATGGTCGCAAACCCGAGGAAGACGCCGGGAAGGTAGAGGATCGCCGGCACCGTCGCCGTTGCGATATCGGCGACGAGGAAACTGTTCGTGACCATATAGAGCCCGACGGCCGCAAGGATGATCATCGGTTCATACGCCATCAACTGGATCAGTTCCCGCTCGGCCCCGATGTGGCTGTAGGGCGAGTGGACTGCGTAGGCCCCGAGCACCAGGAAGACGTGGGCGAGCGTGAAGGCAAAGATGATCAGTAAGAGGTCCCCTCCCGCGAAGAAGAGCGCCCCGGAGACGGCGATGAAGATCAGGTAGGCAAGCACGTAGAAGTTCTGCGCCGTGGTGACGACGGCCCGCTCTTTCTCGAAGAGTTTGCCGACGTCGTAGAAGGGCTGCAGGAGCGGCGGTCCGACCCTTCCCTGCATCCGTGCGGTGATTATTCTATCGATTCCGGCGATGAGCCCGCCGACGATGGGCGCAAGGATGAGGAAGAGGATCGCTCCGATAAGCCAGGTCCAGGTCATAGGGCCACCCCCGCGAAGATCCACGATACCAGGATCAGGGCGATGCAGACCATCGCCCCCGGTCGGAAGAGCCGCGCTTCACCGAAATACTCGGTGAGGTAGTAGTTCCGGGTCTGGGCCTCCCGGGTCAGGCCGAGGGAGCCTGCGAAGTGCAGGTCCGGCGTCGCGGTCCTCCCGCTCATGTAGGCCGGGAGGTGCCGTGCGCTCCTCTTAAAGAGAGTAAACGAGACCGGGAGGATGAGGAGGAGAGCCATCATGAGAAGCATGATGGCGACGTTCGCCTCTCCGAGGCGAGCCGTGACGCCGTAGATGGCAAGGACGTAGGGCTCGATCAGCATCGATGAAATGACCGGGAAGAGGAAGACGGCCGCTATCACGAGGCCGGTGATGATATAGAGCGGAGCCCAGGGCTCCTGGAAGAACCCCTTCTCGACCCGCTCGGTATTTCGGGTGACCGCGACGAGTTTGCCCATCCACTTAGCCCAGAAAAAGACCGTAACGGCGCTTCCGTAGGCGAGGATCGCAATGAAGATCAGGCCGAAGGGTGCCTGGACCTGGACGAACGCCTCGATTGCCGCCCACTTGGATATCAGCATACCGAAGGGCGCAAGGAACATACCGGCAATTCCGATGAACATCATCACCGCCATCTTGGGCATCCGGACGATCAGGCCCTCCATGTCCTCGATATCCCGGCTCCCGATCCGGTGCTCGATCGCACCGGTCCCGAGGAAGAGGAGCGACTTTGCTACGGCATGGAAGATGATCAGAAGGATTGCCGCCCAGACGAGCATGTAGGTTCCGACACCAGCACAGGCGGCTATCAGGCCGAGGTTTGCTATTGTCGAGTAGGCCAGGACCGATTTTGCGTTGCTCTGCGATATTGCGATGGCTGACGCAACGACGAAGGTCACGGCGCCGACGAGTCCGATCGAGAACCCGGCCAGCGTCCCGGCGAAGACCGGGGAGAACCTGACAAGGATGTAGACACCGGCCTTGACCATGGTGCTCGAGTGGAGCAGGGCCGAGACCGGTGTCGGGGCCACCATCGCCCCGAGGAGCCAGGAGGAGAACGGCATCAATGCGGCCTTGGTGATCCCGGCAAACCCTATCAGGACGGCCGGGATCAGGACGATCGCCGTATCGCCTGAGGCGAGCACCCGGGCGAGATCGATGCCGCCGCTCGTCGCCTCGGTTGCGGCAAGGAAGATGAGCGCCACAACAAACGCGATCCCGCCGAGGAGGTTCATCACCAGGGCGCGGAAGGCGTTCCGTGTCGCTTCCTCCGTCTCCGAATAACCGATCAGCAAGAACGAACTGATGGTGGTGATTTCCCAGAAGAAGAAGATCCACGTGAGGTTATTGGAGAAGACGAGACCGAACATCGCGGAGAGGAAGGCGAAGATGACGAAGAAGAACATCCTCTGCCGATCGCGCACCTCAGGGTGATGGTGGTGATACGTCTCCATGTACCTGACGGCGTACACGGCTATGAGGCTCCCGATGAGCCCTATGATAAGGGCCATGATGATGGAGAACTGGTCGATGAAGAGATTGTTGACCGCATGGAGGTTCTCCCGGAATGCTGCCTCAAGGTACACCACCAGCGCCGCCTGGATGGCGGCCAGTGCGATTGCCAGGTAGTTTCTGAACTTTGCGCCCATATAGATGATGAAGAGCGCAAGACCCATCTCTATGGCCACCATGACGGGGCCGACGACCTCCGAAGGCGCGGCAAAGTAGACCGTTCCTTCGAATGCATACCGGATAAGCAGGTATATCGACGCCCCGCCGATTGCGAGAGCTGAGAGGGCGACCACAACATAGCGCAACGTCGTTCGTTTTACGAACAATAAAAGACATGCGACTAGGATGGGAAACAGTATTAGGAAGAGCAGCGTCTGCAACTATTGTCCCTCATAGGGTAACTATGCCTTACTTGCATAATTAATCATTCTAAATGGCCCCCGATGTATAGGTCCTCGGGCGCCGATCTTGATGGATGTCGGGCCTTGGATAAGATTTCAGCTGAGGTATCCGCCCAAAAAATGACTGCCCGCAGTACCGATCCGGCGTATGGAGCACCACGGCATGATTTCATGGCTTGATGGCGCCCGCTCATCAATTGGTTTCCTCCTGCGCGGCGCACTCTCACACCGGTGCGGTAACGGCGCCCCGGAAGAACTTCAACCTGATTTACGCGGTATCACGCCCCGGACCCCGCCTTCGTGCTCTCCGGGGGCATCCCCCCGGTAGCGCGGGATGAAGTGGACGTGGACATGCATGATGTTCTGTCCGGCGGCCTCCCCGACGTTGACTCCGATGTTGTAGCCGTCGGGATGCCGCTCGCGGTCGGTCAGAGTCCTGCAGTCGTCGATGAGCCGGGCCATGGCCATTCTCTCTTCATCGGTCGTGTCAAAGTAACTCGCCACGTGCCGGAATGGGATCACAAGCAGGTGGCCGGGGCTCACCGGGTGGATGTCGTAGCGGGCGTAGCAGAGGTCGTTTGCGAGAACGATATCCTCCTGTTTTGGGTTGCAGAACGGGCATGGCATGGCACCTGCTCTCCTCCCGATCCACATGAGTTTTTTGCCCGACCCAACTCACCCGAGCAGGCGGGCGAGGAGCCGTCCGGCAAGGCTCCGGGAGAGGGCGATGGCGTGCTCGGTGCACATCTCGTGGCAGCAGTAGCACCGAATACAGCGTGTTAGATCGATCGTCGCTCTGCCTTCGGTGATGGTAATCGCCTGCACCGGACAGATTCGCTCGCACTTCCGGCACCCGACGCACGACTGAGCAACCACACCGGGGCGGGGGGCGTAGATCCTCCCGAACCGCTGGACGACGGCAAGCAGCACCCGCCGCCAAATACCCGCCCTGCCCCCGGCGTAGGTCGAGGGTTTCCGAAAGTCCGGGACTGCAAACTCTGCGGGGTCATCGCCGACCGTCCGGACAGCCGCGGGATCGAGAAGTCCGCGGGCGGCCGCGCTCCGGATACTCCCGATCTCGAGCGGGTCCATCCCGATGAGCCGGGCGAGGACCGTGTCCACGGCCGCATAATCGCTCCCGGCGAGGATCACCCCGATCTTCCTCGGGTTCCCCGACTGAGGGCCGTCCCCCTCCATACCTATCACGGCATCCACAATCTGGAGCCGGGGCTTCATACACTCGTTTAAGTCGACGAGCATCCTCCCAAAGGCGTACTCGTCCTGGAACCGAAAATGAAAGACCGGTTTCTCAAGTCCAGGGATGAGACCGAAGAGGTTCTTTGTCGCACCCGTCATTCGGGTCCACATGTGCGTCTTCGCTTTCGAGACGACCACGATTGCATCGGCCTCGACGGCGGGAGTGATGATGGGAAATTGGGTTATCAACTCGCCCTCAGGATATGGGACGACCACAGAAGAGGTATCGTAGTTTAAGAGAGCGCCCGTCTCCTCCGCAACCGCCGTATACCCGGCACGCGAGTACGCCCGCCGGAGATTTGCCTCGCTGTAGATGACTCCAGCCCCCGGGCTGTCGGCGATGAGAGCCGGGCATCCGTGCTCCGCAAGGATTCGGGCAACGGCGGCGACGATGGTCGGGTGGGTGGTGACGCACCGCTCCGGATCCTGCCCCTGCAGGAGGTTTGGTTTGAGGAGCACCCTCTCTCCCGATGAGATGAACCGTTCAATTCCACCGAGGAGACCGAGCGCGCGCCGAACGGCTGCATCGACCTCATCCGGATCATAGGCATCGCACCGGACGACCGCGACGGTCGGATCGCGCCTGGTCTGCTGCACCATCTTACTCCTTCCCGAGCCGCTTGAGCGCCTCTTTTGCCGCGAGCATTGCCGCTCCCTGTTTGGTCCGCCCCTTTCCCTCCCCGAGAGGGATTCCCCCGACTGTCACCCGGGCGGTCCAGACCGGACAACTGCCCGGACCTGTCTGGCTGAAGGCATACTCAAGCTCACCGAGATTCTCTCTCGCGACACACTCCTGGAGCCTTCCCCGATAGTTCCGGCGTCCGTCACACTCTGCGATCTCGTCTTCAAAGATCGTGAGTATGACCTCGCGGACCGCATCAAGGCCCCGGTCGAGGTAGATTGCGCCTATCAGGGCCTCAAATGCGTCTGCAATGATGGAGTCCGTCAATGCCTGCCCCCGCCGTCTGATAACGCGATCGATCCCGAGGCCCCGTTGAAGCACGATCTCGGCGAGTTTCGTATTCCTCGTCACCTGGAGCCTTCGGTTCATCTCGCCGGGCGGAAGGTCATACTCGCTATAAAGGTGGTTGGCGATGACGAAGTCGAGGACGTAGTTTCCCAGGAACTCGAGCCGCTCATTATCTCCAACCGCTGCCACCGGGTACTCGTTGCCGATATACGACCGGTGGGTCAATGCCTGATCATAGAGAGGAAAGGCGGCATCGGAGATCCCGGTGATCCCGAACGGTGGATGGGCAAGGAGTGCACGCACTTCAGCCTCCCTATCGCGATGGGCCGGCTCCTGGATTTGAGGAGATTCTCGCCCAAATATCCGACCGATTTGAAGTCTTTCCCTGATTGTCGCGAGTTTCATGGCTACTATGGCGCAGGGTATCCCTGATCAGCTAACTATAGAAAGGCTTCCTTCCTGCTCGATAAATCTTTGCGAGGGTATAGGGTGCTCCGGGAAACCTTTTCGTTGCCTGCGAAAGAGATCTCTATGTGGTTGAGTCCATAACGGGCAAGACCGGTGGCAGCGTCTACCTGGACATTGAGTTCGGTTATGTCTATGGCACCTGCCGCGGGGTCATGATGCCGATCGAGATCGGTGCGGTCGTCTACAGATCGGAGGATTATAGCGTCCAGTATGTCGGCGAGCAGTTCCGGTACGATATCGATGTCGAGATCTGGAAGAAGGTGACCGACTCGTGCGGCAAGACCATCGGTGTCGCGACAACCGTGGCGAATATGGATCGCGGTGAATATGGGCTGGAGTACGACCACTCCTTCCGGATACCGGAAGATGCGGTGCCGGCGGCAGAGGCTACCGCCCGGAAGGCCTATGCCGACCTTCAGGTCTTCATGGAGTCCGTCCTCTCGACGGGGGGTATCGATGAGGTCGTCGTTTTTGCAGCGGATATGGAGAGGAGAGCTTTCCGGACTGCAAACGTCTCGCTCGACGGCTCGAGATTGGTCGACCTCCAGCGGGAGATCCGGCGGCATTTTGGGATGAAGCAGGTTCTCTCCCTCGATCGTCTCGCCCGGCTCATCGATTTTACCGTGGACGGCTCCACCGTCGCCTCTGCGCACTTTCGCTACCCCATCCCCGTCGAGTACCGCCACCTCCTCGGCCCTCACCGCGGGATGGGCGACGCCGTCCGGACCTTCCTGCTCGCACGGGAGTTTCGCGAGAACCTCCCGGATCTTGAGAGGCGCATCCAGAGCCTTGTGAGAACCTGCGGGGATGAAGGCTGAGAGGAAACCGTCTCACGTCGGCGGGGATCTTGCCTCGCGGATCGTCCAGCATGGCCCCGTCAGCGTGACCTCGACCTCGGTCTCCTCCTCGATGCATCCAACCCCGGCAGGAATATGCAGATAGGCGTTCCCTCGTACCATCACCATCTGCGTGTGGCTCTTCCTCGGCAGGGGGGTCGCGATGTACCGGTTGCCTGCCCTGGAGATGGCGAGGAGGAGAAACTCGTCATAGCCGGGGTCCGACGTGACTCTCCCGACGAGTCGGGCGCGTAGGGTCTCCGGGGATCGAGTACGGAACCCCCATTCGGCGAGTAGCGGGAAGGCAAGTTCTCGCACAGCAGTCATCGCGGCGATCGGATACCCCGGGACCCCGATGACCGGTTTGTCGTCGATCCGCCCGAGGATGGACGGAGTTCCCGGCTTCATCGCGATGCCGTGGACGAGCACCTCGCCGAGATCATCGATGATCCTGGCGGTGAAGTCTCTCCTCCCCGCCGATGAGCCTGCCGAGACTATGAGGAGGTCGTTCTCCCGAACGCCTCTCTCGATCGCCGCTCTGAGCAGGTGGGGGTCATCGCGGGTGATCTCGTAGCGGGTGCAGGTGGCGCCCGTCTCGCCGAGGAGTACCGCCGCACCGGCGGNNGCTCTCGATCACCTGCCCCGGCCCCGGGACTTCGCCCGCCGGAACCAGTTCACTCCCCGTCGGGATGAGGCCGATTCTCACCTCTTTGGCGTCCACGGTCGTTATCCCATACGTGAGGAGCGCCCCGATATCGCATGGGCGTATCCAGTGCCCGGCAGGAAGGATCATCTCACCCTCCCGGATCTCGCTGCCGGCAGGGTGGATGTGCTCGCCCGGGGAGACTGCTTTTCCCGTGCTCAAGGCATCCCCTTCCGCGATGACGTCCTCGACCATGACGACGGCATCGTAACCGGGAGGGATCGCGTTCCCGGTGTTCACCCAGTACGGATCCGTGAGCCGTACCGGGTTCGTTCCGCTCGCGCCGGCGGTCTCCCTGCTCCTGACGGCAAAACCGTCTCTTGCCGAGATGTCCCTTATGGGGTGGGTCAATCTTGAATAGACCGGTCCTGCCGTTATCCGTCCGGCCGCTTCGGCAACGGGAACCCGGATCGTCCGATTCGGGACAGGGAAGACGGACCGCATCATCTCCCGGACCTTTGCAAGCGGCGTGAGTACGAGGTGCTGCCTCACCATATCACGCCCCTCTCGCTTGCGGCTTCAATCCCATAGATCAGGCAGAAAAAGCGGTTCACCGGTCTGGCTTCCTAGATGAAGGGATGGTCTTTCAGTTCGATTCCAGGGTGTTTGGGAAAAAAATTAGAGTCTGGTGTAGAGGTTTGCATACACCGTCTGGCCCTTGGAGACGGGGTGGCGCTCGCCGAGGTCGCCGATGTAGTGGGCGAAACGGGCCTTCACACCATCGACTTCCTGCTCCACCTCGCCGACCCGCTTGAAGCCGGGGAGCGGGTTCTCGATCGTCCCGAAGACGTAGACGTCGCCCTTCACCATCTGCCCGCCGACACGGCCTTTGGCGTTGCCCTTGATAATGACGGTGCCGCCCTCGCCGTGAGTGCAGACGTGAATGTCCGCGTCCCCGCCGACGATGATCGTCCCGCCATTGATGAACGTGGCGGTGTCGTTTCCGACGTTTCCGGCGACCCGGATCAGCCCGCCCTGCATGCCGCGCCATTCACCGCGGGGTGATGCGCCCAGGTGGTGTCCGGCGTTCCCATCGATGATGAGCTCGCCGCCTTCCATCCCTATGCCGCAGAACGAGTCGACGTTTCCTTTCACATGGATCTTGCCGCCTTTCATCCAGCCGCCGATATACATGTCGGCGCTGCCTTCGATGACGATCTCGCCGGCGGTCATCTGCTGGCCGATCCTCTTGACCCGGGAGCAGTCTCCACGGAGGACGATCTTCGTCTCGGCTGCCGTTGCCCCGCCATCGCCCTCCACGGTGAAGTACTTTCCGAGCGGACTCTTCTGTTTGCCCTCCCAGACATCGAGAGCAGCGATATCAGCAGCCTTCTTGCCTGCAAAGTTGTCTGGGGTGATGCTCTGCCCCTCGAGGTACAATTCGGGGGGGTTGGTCATGGTAAGAGTTACTGTCTTCATGATTGTCGCCTCACTCTGTCGCGTTGACCTCGATCACCCGCGGGTTGTGGATGTGTTCCTCGAAGAGCGGGTAGTTGTCGAGTTTGACGCTGTAGTGCTTGAGGAAGTGCTCATAAATGTCCCTCTGTACCTGCGCGTTCTCCGGGACCTTCACGTCGACCCAGATTGTCCGCTTTGCGGGTTCCGCAACAATCTCGCCGTCCTGGACGGTCACGACGCCATCTTTAACGACCCAGGCGCACCGCGAGAAGGCTTTCTCGATGGCTGCCGGATCCGAGGGCATGTCTTCGGGGTTGAGGGCGTAGATGGCGATATCGGCATCCATGCCGGGGGCGAGCCCACCGTAGATGTTGCTGATACCGAGCGCCCTTGCCGGCCCTGCACGGGTCATCTGGGCGATCTCGTAGAGCGTGAGTTCCCGGTCGATACTGTCGATCGAGGTTGCCGCGATCGTCTGGTCCAGCCACTTGAACGTCTTCATGGTCGCGTCACGTGCAGCCCTGCTCATCAGCCAGGTGATGACGCGCGGATAGCGGGTGAACGGCCCGGCGTTCGGGTGGTCGGTGGTGAGGAACGTCCGCATCAGGTCCTTCGATAAGAGGGCCAGCTCCAGGCCGACGGCCCACTGGATGGTACAGACCTTGACCTTCGGGCTGTAGATGTATGGGACAACACCTGCTGCGGTCTCGAGTTCTACGTCCACGTTAGCCCACTTCAGGTTGTTTAAGGCACGCAGGTGGTGCTCGAACGGCCCGTCGGCGGTCATGGTCGTGGTCTCGTCGAGCGTCACCTGGCCGATATCGATGGTGATGTTGTCGTGAGCGTTCACGTAGTCCATGATCTCCTTAGACTTGGACTCGAAGTTCTTCCAGGAGTCGCCACCGTAGGAGTGGAACTGGAGGTGAGTGAGGTGCATCACCTGCTTGCGGCCGAAGTTGTTCTTCGGGGTGTAGCCCTCGGCGATTTTCATCGATTCGAGTGTATCGAGATAGTTGCCGGGGTTTCCGAGGTTGTTGCAGTGCAGGTGCACCGAGTGGGGAAGGCCGAGGTGCTCGTTCGTCTCGATGAGGCCCTTTATGATCTGGGCCGGGGTGACATCGAAGTACGGGACCGGGTCATGGATATGGGTGCAGTTCAGTCCCCATCCCCAGGCTTCGGAGCCGCCGGGGTTGACGACCTTGATACCGAATCCCCGGGTTGCCCGGAGAAGCCAGGCAGTGTATGCAGCGTTGTTCTCGACCTCGTTGTTCTTGAGGTACTCGAGAGTGAACCAGTTGTTTCCGAAGACCGGCAGCGCGGCATTGTCGATGATCGGGGTATCCCGGATCTCTTCGTGAATGTGCGGCGAGTGGAGCGGGGGCATTGCCGCCTCGTTGACGAAGGCGTATCCCATACGTGCATAGTCATAGCCTGTTTTGAACGTCGAGGGGACGGAGAAGCCCATTTCCATCCGGCTGCACTTTCTGTGAGGGCTCTTGAAGAGTTTGTCCTCCGGACGGAAGAGCCGGCCGGTGTTCACCTTCGGTCCGACTACGTGGGAGTGGATATCCACGCCGCCAGCCATCACGGTCATGCCGGCGGCATCGATGACTTTTGGGTTCTTGAGGGTCCCGGGTTCGACGATCTTGCCGTCCTTGACCGCAATATCCATCCGGTCGCCCTTGATACCCTGCAGCGGATCGAAAACGAATCCGTTCTTGATTAAGAGTTCGCTCATTCTTCACTCCTCCGCGTGGACACCAACCGGGGTGGTCTTTGCCTTTCCTTTTGCAGCCTCTTCGGCTTCGAGTTCGCAGAGCCTCTTGTAGATCCGCTCGAAGAGTTCTTCGTCGCTGATGACGCCCTCGGGCGGATCGATGACCTTACGGTACTGGATCGGGACGTTGTCCATCCGATAGACGATGCCCGGGACCTCGACTCCGACAATCCCTACCGGGATGTGGAGGTCGGAGATCTCGCTTGCCATGCAGATGTTCGGGTCGATGGTGATCCAGGGGTGCTTCCTCAAGTGCTTGACAGCCTCGATCGGGAAGTGAGCTGCGGCATCGGTTGCGACGTTGAAGAAGGCGTCAACCTCGTCGCGCATCGCCAGGTCGATGGAGCTCGTCTCGCCGGGGTTCATGTGGGCGACATCCTTTGTCAGGTCCAGACAATAGGGGAACCCATACTGCCATGACCAGACCACTCCCGGTCCGGCGATGTTGTAGTGTCCCCGCATCGCCATGATCGTCCACTTGGTGTAGTCGTTTAAGTCACGGGTCAGGCTGATGGCAATGTCCACGTTGTGGTTCCGGCCGTCGGAGTGGCAGAGTCCCATACCATAGAAGATCGTGCCGAACCGGGCCTTCTTCATGATCTCGGCGACTTCGAGGATCTTCTCACGCTTGATTCCGGCAACCTCCTCGGGGATCTCGTGACCGCGGAGCGCGGTACGGAATGCATTGAAGAGTTCGTAGTCGTGCCCCTGCTTCACCTGCAGGTGGATATCGGCCACCTGGGCGGTGTCGGTGTGCCTCGGATCGACGACGATGATCTTGCGGCTCTTCTGACCCTTCCCGGTGAAGAATCCGCGGGGGAAGATCGAGTAGCGGGACATGTGCCGCGGGTGGGCGTGGGCTGGGTTGGCTCCCCAGTAGACGACGACGTCTGCCCGGTTCTTCGTCTCACCGAGGGTGCAGCTCGGGTAGCCGTTGTCGAATATAGCTAAAAACGAACTTCCATGACAGATGGAGGCGCAGTTATCGAGCACGGCTCCAGCCTTCTCGGCGACCTTGGCTGCAGCGGCCATTCCCTCACAATTGGTCGAGCCGAACCCATAGATCAACGGTTTCTTTGCGTTGTAGAGCACCCTTGCCGCGTAGTCGATCGCCTCGTCGTAGGAGATCTCCTTGTAGGTGCCGTCGGGCTGGCGGAGACGGGGCCGTGTAACCCTCTCACTCCCGGTTGCATGGTGGAAGATCTGGTTGCCGATGGCACAGGCGTTCTCCACCTCGAGAATCTTCTTTCCGTCGTCTGATACAGTCACAACAAGGTCGTCACAGCAGACACCACAGTATGGGCATCCGACGTTCTCAATCTTCTTTGGCATTATTGATCACCTCTCCACATCCCGACAGCCCCCTGGACAAGTTCGAGTGCGCTCTTGCGTCGTTCTCCGTTGGCTGGCTCAACCGTCACAGGGAAACCGCTGTACTGGGGCTCTCCCGTCGCCTGGGTCCGCGGAGGAACAATCTGGTTTGACCAGACACCCTGTGGCATGAAAGCAAGGCCGGGATAGAGTCCCTGTCGTCCTTTGACGACCTTGACGACCACACTTCCGCACTCGCTTGTCACCCGTACAAGTTGGTTCGGGACGAGGCCCAGCGCTTTAACATCGTCATCGTGCATCTCGATTATCGAGCAGGCCTCGAAGTATTCCCGGGTCGTTTTGCCCTTTTCCATCGCGACGCCTTCTTCGACGGAGCGCTGTGTTATCATGTTCAATGTAATCTTGTTCGCCATGGTTTTGCCTCAACACAGTTGGTAAGGCCGACCTCCCGAAGCTCCGGTGAATCGGCCTCATGGGTAGGTGTTCCCGGTACAGCCTGTTGTTGGGCTTTCCCTCGCGTTGCGGGGAGTTACCGGGGCATTCCGTACCCGGCAAGCCGGACCTTCCTGCACAGGAGGGGCCGCCGCCCCGTTCGCCGAAATGCTCCGGAGACATGCAGAGAGCCCGCTCACCTGAGGAAAACGAAACATCCGGGTGGAGCACCGGGCGGATCGCTTTGTCATAACTTGTAATGTTTTGTATTTAACTATTCCGAATTGGTAAGGTACTAAAGGTTATTATGTTTACATTAAGCCATTTTACACGATTTGTTCTTTACCCGAAGATGTACTGCTGTATGCGGCCCGGGATCGCCCTGTGGTGCAGGTCTCGCAACCGTCTGTTCCAGAAGCCGGGTGAGATCTCTTTGGTGAGTGTTGAGGATGGCGAGGGTAGGCTTACTGCAGGTAGTATATAATTAAATTGTATTTGTTAGCGGCTGCTGTTGCATGCATTTTAAAAATTGTGGCCTTGATATCTGGATCTCGTAAGATCCCCCTCAATTTGGTTAGAATTATATATTTTTAGGATGTAACCTATAGAAGCAGGTACCTTTTGATAGTTTTAAGAAAAATTTTATTAACTCTTATTATTGTTATTGTTTCATTTATTATTTAATATGTCCTTTTTGTGCGACCCTCTTTGGGCAGGTGGCCCTGTAATGATACCTTTGGAAATCCTTAAATTGGATCGCGTTAAACCATTTATTCCATAAAATCCCGATTCTAAAATATGTTATTAGAAATATATTCATTATTATTCTTATAATCAGCAAAAGAAGCCTATCTTATTTCGCAAATTTTATTAACAACTCTCTTTCTACTCTTATAGTCCCTTTTGGGACGTGCAGTAGCGGCCTTCAGGGATCTAGAACAGGTGACTGTTTATTGATCTCTCGCATGAACGGAATGCATTGAACAAGGGTAAAAGGATGAAATACTATGGCTAAATACACGGAAACAATCGACCTCTATTCTGATGATGGGAAGCTGCTCAAGAGCGGCGTCACCCTCGACAGAATCAGCCCGCTGGTTAACCCGGCCACAAGTAAGATCATCGACCTGACCAAGAGAACGATCAGCGTCAACCTCGGAGGCATCCAGGAAGCGCTCAAGACCGGAAAGCTTGGGAAGGGCAAGATCAAGGGAAGAGAACTCGATCTCCCCATCATGGAGAACAAGGACGCCATCGTCGCCAAGATCAAGGAGATGGTCCAGGTTGAGGAGGGCGACGACACCAAGATCCTGGAGTTCAACGGCGGCAAGCTCCTGCTCGTTGAGGTTCCGTCGAAGCGCCTGATCAACGCGGCAACGTACGATGCTGCAATCACCTCAGTCGCAGCCGCGACCACGTTCGCGATCGTCGACCAGTTCAACATCGACGCCTTCAACGCATCCACTGTCAAGGCAGCCTGTTGGGGCAGCTACCCCCACACCCAGGACATGGAAGGCGCACTCGTCACGTCGATCCTGACCATCCCCCAGAACAACGAGGGTATCGGTTACGCGCTCCGGAACATCCCGGTCAACCACGTCGTCATGATGACCGGCAGGAATGCCCTGCAGGGTGCCGCACTCGCGTCCACCTTCGAGACCGCTGGTGTCTTCGAGATGGGATCCGCCATCGGACCGTTCGAGCGTGCCCAGCTGCTCGCCTACGCCTACCAGGGCCTGAACGCGAACAACCTGGTCTACGACCTCGTCAAGGCAAACGGTGAGACCGGAACCGTCGGTACCGTTGTCCAGAGCCTGGTCGAGCGGGCCATCGAGGACAGGGTCATCACTCCGGGCAAGAAGGGCAGCTACTTCCAGTTCTACGACACGAAGGACCCGATGCTCTGGAACGCCTACGCTGCTGCAGGAACCATGGCGGCCACCATCGTCAACTGTGGTGCCGGACGGTTCGCCCAGGCAGTCTCCGCGACGCTCCTGTACTTCAACGACCTGCTTGAGCACGAGACCGGTCTCCCGAGCACCGACTACGGCCGTGTCATGGGTACTGCCGTCGGATTCTCGTTCTTCAGCCACTCGATCTACGGTGGTGGCGGCCCCGGTATCTTCAACGGCAACCACGTCGTGACCAGGCACGCAAATGGCGTAGCTATTCCGTGTGTGGTCGCTGCGGCAGCGCTCGACGCAGGAACCCAGATGTTCTCGCCTGAGAGCACCTCGAAGCTCTTCGCCGAGACCTATGGTAAGATCGACGTCTTCAACAAGCCGATCAACCAGATCGCAAACGGAGCCTGAACGAGCAGAGATCTGAATGATGAACGCCGCATTTCCACAGGTCAGGATCGTGCCGCTCAGGATGCTCAAGCCTGAGACTGCCGAACGCCTGCTCAATATGCTCACCGGCATTGCCGGCATCCGCCGGATGGTGGTCCACGGCCCCGGCCTGCCGAAGACGGTCCCGTATGGGCCGGCACGAGGAAGCCCGAATCCGCATTCGGATCGCAGGGTGATCCAGGTCGGCGACGCTCAAGTCGCGCTCCGTGTCCAGGTTGGGGAGATCATCCTGGAGGTCGAGAATCCCTCTGTCATCGATGAGATCCGGACGCTCTGCGACGGTTTCTTTGTGGGATTCCCCTACCAGCTCCAGGAAGGCAGGTTCATGAAATCGGCCCCGACGCTTGTTGACTACGCGAAGTACGGTCCTGATGCTGATCAAACTCTCATCGGCCTTACGGACCCCCGCAGCAAGGAATGCCCGGTGATTATCCGGCCGCAACGGTGAGCAAAAGAGCACCCAATACCTGGAAATATGGCTGGAATTCGTTCTAGACAGGAAAAGGATAAGATATCAGTCGCTTTGAGGTGAATTGAAATATGGCATACACGCCCCAGTATGGTCCAGGGACATCGATCGTCGCCGAAAACCGGCGCAAGCAGATGAACCCCAACCACAAGCTTGAGAAGGTTCGTTCCGTAACTGATGAGGACATCGTGCTGATCCTCGGCCACCGCGCCCCCGGATCGGCGTACCCGAGCGCCCACCCGCCGCTTGCCGAGCAGCAGGAGCCCGACTGCCCCATGCGCAAGCTCGTCAAGCCCACCGAGGGTGCGAAGGCAGGCGACCGGATTCGTTACATCCAGTTTGCAGACTCGATGTTCAACGCCCCCTCGCAGCCCTACCAGCGGACCTACGCCGAGATGTACCGCTTCCGCGGTATCGACCCCGGTACGCTCTCCGGCCGTCAGATCGTCGAGTGCCGTGAGCGTGACCTCGAGAAGTACGCAAAGGAACTCATCGAGACCGANNCGGCATCCGTGGTGCGACCGTGCACGGTCACTCGCTCCGTCTCGCAGAAGACGGCATGATGTTCGACGCCCTCCAGCGCTGCGTCCTTGGCGAGGACGGAGTCGTCCGCTACGTCAAGAACCAGATCGGCGAGCCCCTCGACCGTGAGGTTGCCGTCGGCAAGCCCATGGACGAGAACTGGCTCAAGGCCCACACGACGATCTTCCACTCGCTTGTCGGAACCGCCTTCCGTGACGACGCCGAATACATCGAATACGTCCAGCGCATCCACTCGCTGCGGACAAAATACGGCTTCATGCCGAAAGAGGAGTGATTACAATGGCAAAGATTGAGAGAACCCAGAAG
>NZ_LFRO01000007.1:0-194 GCF_001512385.1 Methanoculleus sp. DTU007
AGCACCGACCGGATCGTCTGGAACATCCGGCTCCCCCAGGCGCTCGCCGCAATCGTCGCCGGTGTCGGGCTCTCGGTAGCCGGGGTTGCCATGCAGTCGATCCTCCGTAACCCGATCGGCTCGCCGTTCACGCTCGGCATCTCGAACGCCGGCGCGTTCGGGGCTGCCGTCTCGGTCATCCTCCTCGGCGCGGG
>NZ_LFRO01000007.1:209-789 GCF_001512385.1 Methanoculleus sp. DTU007
CCGGAGGTGATGGTGCTTGCCGGGGTCGCCCTCTCCTCGCTCTTTACCGCCGGGACGATGTTTCTGCAGTACTTCGCAAGCGACACCCAGCTTGCCGCCGTCGTCTTCTGGACGTTTGGCGATGTCGGGCGGGCGAGCTGGGAGGAGCTCGGGATCATGACCGTCGTAGTGCTCGCGGCCTCGCTCTACTTCATCGCGAACCGCTGGAACTACAACGCGATCGATGCCGGCGACGAGACCGCGAAAGGTCTCGGTGTCAGCGTCGAACGGGTCCGGGACGCAGGCATGGTCGTTGCGGCGCTTGTCACCGCCGTCATCGTCTCGTTCCTCGGAGTGATCGGGTTTGTCGGGCTCGTCTGCCCCCACATGGTAAGGAGGCTCATCGGCGACGACCAGCGCTACCTCATCCCCGGCTCCTGCGTGATGGGCGGGATCCTCCTCCTCGCCTCCGATACCGTCGCACGTATCATCGTGGCGCCCTACGTCCTCCCGGTTGCCGTGCTGACGGCGTTCCTGGGCGCACCGGTCTTCATCTACCTGCTGCTTCGGGGGTATCAGCGATGATCCTCGACGTCGACGG
>NZ_LFRO01000007.1:804-4355 GCF_001512385.1 Methanoculleus sp. DTU007
CCCACCAGGTCCTCGCGATCCTTGGCCCGAACGGTGTTGGAAAGACGACCCTCTTGAAGTGCATGAACGCCATCTTAAAGCCGAAGGCCGGATCCGTCCTCGTCGAGGGGGCGGATCTCCTCACGGCGGATCGGATGGAGATTGCACGGAAGGTCGGCTACGTTCCGCAACGGTGCGAGGCGGGCCGGATGACCGTCTTTGACGCCGTCCTCCTCGGTCGCCGGCCGCATATCGGGTGGAGCGTAACGGAGAGAGACATCCGGATCGTCGAGGCGGCGATCCGGAGGCTCCGTCTTGAGGACCTTTCGCTTCGCTACATCGACGAGATGAGCGGCGGGGAACTCCAGAAGGTGAGCATTGCACGGGCCCTCGTGCAGGAGCCGCGGGTCCTTCTCCTCGACGAACCCACAAGCAGCCTGGATCTTCGAAACCAGCTCGAGATCCTCGGGATCGTCCGGCGCGTCGCGGCGGACCACAATGTCGCCGCGGTGATGACGATGCACGACTTAAACATGGCGCTCCGCTACGCCGACCGGTTCATCCTCTTAAAAGACGGGATTATCCACGCCGCCGGCGGGCCCGAGGTCGTGACCCCGGAGAGCATCAAGGCGGTCTACGGCGTCTCGGTTGCGGTCGAGCGCTACAACGGGTATCGTATTGTCGTCCCCCTGGCGCCAGAGAACCCCGATAACGTATAAGTCCACCATCGCCCATATGCGCACCGGGTATGGTGCTTGAGCAGTTCATCGAGATCGCCGAGACGATCCTCGGGGGATTCGGTGCGCTCTTCATCGTCTACGGGGCGGTGATCGCGATCATCGAACTCCTGGCGCGGGAGACGCGCCTTCGCAAGAAGAGTTACCGCGATATCCGGTGGACGTTCACCACCCGCATCCTGATCGGCCTTGAGTTCTTCGTCGCCGCCGATGTCCTAAAGACGATCCTCGAGCCGACCTTCCAGGACCTGATCATGCTCGGAGGGCTTGTCACCATCAGGACCGTCGTGAGTTACTTCCTTGGAAAAGAGGTCCAGGATCTCCCGGAAGACCGGAAGATGTGACCGACTCACCGCTCTCTCTCGCTCTTATGCACCGTCAAAAATTCGTGCGCCTCACCGACAACCCGTTTCGAGTTCCCGAAGGTGATCACCCGCAGCGCCTCACCGTATGGGAGCCACTGATAGGCGATATGCTCGTCCGAGAGCCTCACCTCCTCCTCAGGAGTCTCGATGAGGTAGTAGACGACCTCTTTATAGACTGTTTGCCCCCGGCGCTGGAAGAAGTAGTGGATCTCTTCACGGAACCCGGGGATGAACCTGGCCCTCGTGATCCCGGTCTCTTCCTTTAACTCCCGGAGCACAGTCTCCTCTTCGGTCTCGCCGCGCTCGCCGTGCCCCTTCACCAGGTCCCAGTGNNATCCGTATCCCGCCGGAAGACAACCGCCCCGTATGATCGTTCTTTTGCCATTCTTTCTTCATTCCTCTCTTGCAGATCCCAAAACCCGCGCAAGTTCGCGGCCCACGGCCTGGAAATCCTCTTCCAGGGCCTCCCGGTATCCCGGGTTGTAGAGCGCGGCGGCAGGGTGGAGGGTGGGGATGAGGCGGACCGGATGGCCGAAGAGGGTACCCTCATAGACCTTTCCCCGGATATCCGTGATCCGGTCGAACTCTACCGAGAGGAGGGAGAGGATGTACCTGCTCGAATGCCGGCCCAGCATCACGATCACCTTCGGCGCGATGATCCGGATCTGCTCCTCAAGGTAGGGGGTGCAGGCCCGGATCTCCTCGTCCCGGGGATCACGGTTCCCGGGCGGCCGGTGCTTCACGATGTTTGCAATGAAGACATCCGTGCGGGATAGACCGATCCCCGAAAGGAGACCTTCGAGGAGTTTCCCCGCCCGGCCGACGAAAGGCTTCCCGGTGAGGTCTTCCTGCTTGCCCGGCGCTTCGCCGATGAGCATGAGGTCGGCCCGGGACNNGCATTCGTTGATGACGGTGGCAAGTCTTTCTATCGCCACCTCTCTCTCCGTCACCTGCACCATGCCCTCAGTATTGACGATAACTCGTATAACCTTCTTATGCATTGCGTTTTGCCGCCGGCGGGAGTTTTTGGAGCGGCCGGGCGCCCCCACGGTATCCTGAGGATCTGATGGTTCGGACTGGACCTCCCTCAAAGATTAAGACCACCGGAGGGAAACCATATATAGGATTTATCTGTGAGCATGCGGCCCGATCGCCCCGGTAGAGCGGCGAACCGGGTATACGGCCGCAGGATGAATGGAGCGGTTTACACCATGAGCGATATAGATCAACTCTGTTTTGATACGACAAAGATCAATAAACTGCAGGAACTGCGCGAGCGCGGCGTGACGGTATATCCCTATACGTTTGAGCGGAAAGAGACCATCTCGGAGATCAAGGAGCGGTTTAGAGAGATCGGACACGAAAAGAGCGAAGAAGAGGTCAAGACCGCCGGGCGCATCTACGTCGTCCGCGAGCACGGAAAGACGATCTTCGCGGATCTCGGGGACTCCGAAGGCAGGATACAGCTCTACCTGCGCAAGAACGATCTCGGCGAGGAGCAGTTCAACCTCTTCCGCCAGTACGTCGATGCCGGGGATATCATCGGCGTTGTCGGCCACGTCTTCCGGACGAAGATGGGTGAGATCACGATCTGGGTCGACCGGTTCGAGTTCCTCACGAAGTCGATCTGCCCGCTTCCCGAGAAGTTCCACGGGCTCAAGAACGTCGAGACCCGCTACCGGCAGCGCTACCTCGACCTGATCATGAACGACGAGAGCCGCGAGACCTTCCGGACCCGGAGCAGGATCATATCGCTCCTCCGGCAGTACCTCTTTACACGGGACTACCTGGAGTTCGAGACCCCGACCCTGCAGCCGATCTACGGCGGCGCAAACGCCCGGCCGTTCACCACCCACCACCACGCCCTCAACCAGAAACTCTACCTCCGGATCGCGCCGGAACTCTACCTCAAGCGCCTGGTCGTCGGCGGGTTCGAGAAGGTCTTTGAGATCGCAAAGAACTTCAGGAACGAGGACATCGATACCAACCACAACCCCGAGTTCTCGATGGTGGAGATCTACGAGGCCTACCGGGACTACAACGACATGATGAACCTGACAGAGGAACTCATCACGTACCTTGTGACGGAGGTCCACGGCAAGACCACATGCTCGTTTGCAGGATACGACCTAGACTTCACCCGTCCTTGGCGCCGCCTCACGATGGAGGAGGCCGTCCGGGAGTACGCCGGGATCGACGTCATGACCATGAGCCTTGAGGAACTGCGTGCGTTCGGCCTTGAGCACTGCGTCGAGGGCTGCGAGAGCGCCACGACCCGGGGCGAGTATCTGGTCCTCTTCTTCGAGCACTTCTGCGAGAAGGAACTCATCCAGCCTACGTTCGTCTACGACTTCCCCATCGAGAACTCGCCTCTTGCAAAGAAGCACCGCTCAAAGGAGGGCTTTACGGAGCGGTTCGAACTCTTCATCGCCGGGATGGAGATGGCAAACGGCTTCTCGGAGTTAAACGA
>NZ_LFRO01000082.1:0-2609 GCF_001512385.1 Methanoculleus sp. DTU007
GCAGCCCCGATGGGCGAGGACGTCCTCGCCGCGGCCGGGATCGACCGGTTCACCGTCCTCTACCGCCCTGCATCCCCGACCACCGCTGCCGATACCAAAGCTGCGTGCCGGGCGTTCCTCGATGCCGGGGTCGACCTCATCCTCTTCTGCGGCGGGGACGGGACGGCCCGGGACGTCTTCGACGCCGTGGGCCGCTCGGTCCCGATCCTCGGCATCCCCGCCGGGGTGAAGATGTACTCGGCGGTCTTTGCGGTCAACCCGGCGGCCGCGGCCGAGCTTCTCCGCCTGGCGGGCGAGATCCCCTGCCGCGACTCCGAGGTGATGGACGTCGACGAGGAGGCCTACCGCTCGGGCCGGCTCGCGGCCCGGCTCTACGGGTATGCCTGCGTACCTTACATCCCGGAGCGGACGCAAGGCGGCAAGCAGGTCTTTGAGGAGCAGGACGAGGAGCGGGCAAAGGACGCTATCGCGGCGTTCATCGCCGAGATCATGCTCCCTGATACCCTCTATATCATCGGCGCCGGGAGCACGACGGCCCGGATCATGGAGAGGCTTGGACTGACTCCGACGCTTCTAGGGGTCGACGTTGTCCGGAACGGTGAGGTCCTCGCCCGGAACGCCGACGAGTGGACGCTGTTTGCCCTCCTTGAGCGCTATCCGCGGGCAAAGATCATCGTGAGCCCCATCGGCGCCCAGGGTTTCGTCCTCGGCCGCGGGAACCAGCAGATCAGTCCTGCAGTCCTCCGGCGTGCGGGGCTATCGAACCTGATCGTGGTCGCGACCCCCGGAAAACTCCAGGCCACACCCGTCCTCTACGTGGACACCGGGGACCCTGCCCTCGACCGGGAGGTCGGGGAGACCCTGCTTGTCGTCTCCGGCTACCGGCTGGGTCAGAGGAAGCGGGTCGTCCACGCCGATTGACGCAGGCGGCGTCACGCCCACCTCGGTGGAGTAGCGCTCGGCAAGTTTGCGCAGATCCCGCACCTTGGCGTTGGCCGCCTCGATGATCGAGAGGACCTCGATGTAGCGGCTGTTTCCGAAGTCACCCTCCTGCTTGAGGCTTGCAAGCTGCCTGCGGTAATGCTCGTTGACGACGCACTGGAGTTCGATGTCCCGGGCGCGAAGCTCCGCGACGGTCGTCTCCTGGATCCGGGGGAAGATATGCCCGAGCCCGACGATGTTTGCATCAAGGATCCGGTAGATGCTCTCGACCTCCTTGATCTGGGCGGCGGAGGCACCGTTTCCGTTCTCGATGCTTCTCCGGAAGAACTCCCCGAGATCCGCCCCGAGGTATCCAAGCCGCCCGATCTCGTTTGACATCCGGACAAGGTAGACCACCTCGGTCGCCTCCCGGTCCGAGAGAGGTCGTGTCGAGATCGACCGGAGGGCCTGCTCGATCCTCCGGTCGAGGTAACCGTTCAGGTTCTTGAGCCGCTCGACCATCAGGTAGTCCGCATCCCTGCCCGTGGCAAGGTAGGTCATCGCCGCCCGGAAGAGGTTGAGCGTGACCTCGTGGGCGTGCTTGAGCTCCATCTGGATCAATTCAAACCCCGCTCGTGTATCCTCCGGCAACCCGTCCTCGAGGTAGCGCGTCCGCATGAGGACTTCGGGTTCGTTTCCAGGCACCACCCTCTCGACGAGCCGTCCGAACTGCTTGATGCCGAGGAGGAAGACGCTCGCCGTGATCAGGTTGAAGAGGAGGTGGGCGTTTGCCACCATCTGCGCCTCCGTCCCGCCGATCGCCATCACGAGTTCGGTGAAGGGTCCAAGGAAGGGCAGGATCATGAGCACCCCGCCGAAGTTGAAGATGAAGTGGGCGACAGCCGCTCTTTTTGAGTGCAGCCCCATCCTGCTCGAGGCAAGCAGGGCCGTCGTGGTCGAGCCGATGTTTGCGCCAAGCAGGAACGGTATCGCCTGGGGGAGGGTGAGCAACCCCTGCTGGGCGAGGACGACGGTAAGGCCGGTCGTTACGGCGCTCGACTGGACCATCGCGGTGAAGAGGAACCCGATCAGGATCGCGAGCGGGAGCGCCGAGAACTCCGTGATGAACCCAATGATCTCAGGATCGCTCTGGAACGGCGCAAGCGATGTCGAGATGAGGTTGAGGCTGAAGAAGACGAGACCAAAGTAGAAGAGAGGTTTTCCGAGGATCTTGTAGCGCCCGCCATAGGCCCCGACGAGGAACCCGACCGGGATGAGCACCGCTCCAAACGCCGTCATCTTGAAGGCGACGAGCTGGGCGGTGATGGTCGTCCCGACGTTTGAGCCGATGATGATCCCGAGACTCTGGCCAAACGAGATCGTCCCGGCGTTGACGAGACCAATGGTGACGATCGTCGTCGCGGCGCTCGACTGGACGAGGGCGGTGACGACGGCGCCGATGAGTGCGCCGAGGATCGGCCGCGAGGTCATCTTGCCGAGGATGATGCTGAAGCTCCCTTTCGCGGCGGAGAGGAGCTCCCGTGAGAAGTTCTCTATCCCGTAGAAGAAGAGGATCAGGCCTGGCACGACGGCGAATATGAGTTCCCACGGGACCATTGGATCGTTTAGAGGTATAGTATCTCTGTTCTGAAATACTTCTCTATATACCCGTTTGGATTTTTGCGAGG
>NZ_LFRO01000065.1:0-2157 GCF_001512385.1 Methanoculleus sp. DTU007
GATGTGGCGGAAGGTCTACGATAAAAGGGTCCCGGAGATCTCGTTTGACGCGTTCGTCCTGCACGAGCAGCGGAAGTGGAACCGCGGGGAGTTCGAGGGGACCTACTTTGATCTCCTCTATACGCGGGCCTACGATAACCTGAACGCGCTCCCGGCCGGCAAAGGCACGGTGCTCGGGCGGGCGACGATCGAGGCGACGGTCACCGATGCCTCCCTCTCCTTCGACAGCCCTGCGGTCTACGCTGTGGACCACGACGAGATCTCCCGCGTCCTCTCCTTCACCCACACCTACTCGGGCCAGGCGCTCGCCGGTGAGGTCATCGAGGCGAAAGGCGTCGTCGAGGAGCACGGCGATGAGCGGTGGCTGATCGTCGGGACGACCCGCGAGGCGAAGGGCGAGTACATCATCTCAAAGACCCTGCTTGAGAGCGTCTAGAATAAGTCGGAGAGCCGCCGAGGGCCCGCGGTGCACCGCTCAAGGTGCGGGCAGTTCTCGCAAGGGGCCCGGAGCGGGCGCGGCGGGATCTCCCCTGCAACCACCCCTTTTGCCGCCCGAATCGCCTTGATCATCTCCCGTCGGTCCCGTGGTTGGGGCTCGACAAACCGGAAGACTCCGCTCGCGACGTACTCGACGTAGCCGCCGGCGGCGGGCCGGCCGAGCGTCTCTTTGAGGCAGGCGGCGTAACAGGCTACCCGGAGCCGGTCGGTGCCGTATGCCCCGGCCTTCGGGGCGACGCTTGAGCGGACGATGGCGAACGTGCCGTCCTCGAAGATCTTGTCGACTTTTCCCCGGATGCCGAGGGTATCCGACTCGACGGCGAGGTCGATCTGGACCGGGGTCCGCCAGGCCGTCTCCCGGCAGGCGGCGATGCACTCATCAAGGAAGTCGCGGGCTTCCGGCGGCGCTTCGGGGAGGATGCAGAGGATCTCCCGCCAGATCTCCTCGTCATCGAGGTATTCCCCGAGGTGCGTTGAGACCTGTTTGCAGACGGTGTAGCGAAGCGACTCTTCACTCTCATCCGAGCGCTCGAAGTAGTAGCGCCGGGGGCAGATGTGGCAGGCGATGACGGCGGATACCGGTATGTAATCGGTCATGCGTGACGAGTCCCGTTTGAGAAGGGGTACGCCCTCCCGATATATATCGGGCTATGCTCTGAACCCGTCCGGGGTTGCGGTCGGCGTGGCGGTCCCTTCCCCCGGGGCCGGGCTGGAGAAGACGAACTCTTATGCCGGAGTGGAGCCCAGATGATGAGTATGGCTAACCGCGAGATATCGGTCAACATCCCCGGCGATCTCGACCCGGTCTACTCGAACCGCATCCAGATCGCCTACAAGGAGGATGAGTTTACGTTCCTCTTCCTGCACGAGATCCCCGGCGCGAACCAGGCGCGGGCGAAGGCGATCGTCTCGATCAGCCCCCGGCACGCAAAGAACCTGGTCGAGGTGCTCGCGAAAAGCGTCGCCGACTACGAGCAGAAGTTCGGCAAGCTCACCACTCCGGAGGCTGCTCCACACCAGGAGAGCAATGTCACCATCCGGGGCTACTCCTGAACGGGGTAGGGTGGCGAGTCCCCATATGTGATACTTTTTTAATGCAAGACGTACAATAGTCTAAGGCAGTTGCCGCTGTGGCTTAGTGGTATAGCGGCTGATTCGTAATCAGCAGGTCGGGGGTTCAAATCCCTCCAGCGGCTCTCAAACGTCACGGTATGAGCCTTTTTTGAAAAGGGGCGTTTTCCGGGCAAAGCACCTTTTTTCCCATGTCGAAATATTTGCCTATGGTCACGGTCGCGCACCCACTCATAACGCCGGAGCGCCAGCCTTGTATCTCCGTTTTGGCCTCGCACCGGCCTCCCTTGAGCCTCCACAGTGGGAGTATATTCTAAAAAATCTGCGGTGTGAAAATAATATACACGTCTAACCTGTCTTTTACAGTGCGCGTGTGTGTGTACTCGTCTTACTCGTCTTCTCGTCTTTTGGCTCAATGGGGCTGTGTCGGGGGCTCCTGCTTGCTCCATTCTCGAAGTGCCTTCTCGTCTTACTCGTCTTAGAGGTGTTCGCGCGCTGTGGTGACCATGCGCCGGCACGCCGGGGAGGAGGTCCACACCCAGGTCAACTATTCGAAAAATCTGAATGGTTCACCCGGGCACCTGCGAG
>NZ_LFRO01000067.1:0-24844 GCF_001512385.1 Methanoculleus sp. DTU007
CGCCGCCGGGCCCGGGAGCATGTGCGGAAGTATGGCGGACTCTGATCCGCCATAAAAAAAAGTTATTCTCTTCTCATCCTGCCCATCAGCCGGTCCATCATCTCGGGTGCCCGGTCTTTGAGGCCGAATCCGATGATGATGGCGATCGCTGCGCCGATGCCGATCCCGACTCCCCAGGCGACCGGGACGACGAATGCATAGATTATCGTGAGATCGAGCAGGAGCTGCTGAAGCGCGAGAATGGCGACGATGAAGTAGAGGAATGCCCGCAGAAGCAATGTAATCAATCCAAAACCCTGGATCTGCTGTGTCTCCCCCATGCTCTGGAGGAAATCCATCAGCCAATCGATCAGGATGAATCCGGCGACCAGGATGATGATGAATGCGACGATGTTCGGGATGTAGGCTACGATTGCGGCAACGGCAGCCGTGAGCGCCGGGATTTGCAGGACGCTGACGGCTGTGAGGATTGCGATAAGATAGATGAACCAGCGGACGATGAGGTCGAAGAGGCGGCTTATGTTTGTTCCAGATCGTTCAATATGCTGGCCGGCAGACGTCTTTCGAAGCGCATCATCGACACCGAGCCGGTCGAGGACTTCGGAGACGATTCTGCCGAGAACTCGCCCGAGGATCCAGCCGATGATGAGAATGATGATTGCTGCAATGAGGTTTGGTAGAAACAGAATGACTTCACGAGCCAATTCTTCAACTGGCTCAAACACCTGCGTCATGAGGCCTCCATTTGTCATGGTATATCACCGGAGGAGGGATATGGGAGGTACTATATATAATTGCCGTATCCCCGGCTCACAGAGACCTCATTGCCCGGTTTGGTGTTGATGGGGCGGTCACTCCGCGATCCCGGCGTTGACCGGGATGTGGGAGCGGCCGCTGAAGCGGTACATCAGTGAGAGTATCGCCGGCATCACGACGATCGCGCCCATGAGCGAGAATCCGACAGTGATGACCGTTACAATTCCGAAGTTTGAGATGATATTGAACGTCGAGATGGTGAGTGCCGAGAACCCGAAGACCGTTGTCATCCCGGATGCCGTGATGGCCGTCCCGATCTTCTGCACGGCGATCTGGACGGCGTCAAGGAACTCCGCGCCCCGGGCGAGTTCCTCCTCGCACCGCTCCATGATCAGGATGGTGTACTCCGAGGCGACGCCGATCGTCATCGACCCGAGGACGGCAGTGAGCGGCGTATAGTCCAGGCCGAGGAGATACATGATCGCACCGTTCCACCCCACGATGAAGACGATCGGGATGACCGGTGAGATGGCGCTGAACTTCCGATAGACCAGGATCAGGAACCCGAGGATGAAGGCGAATCCGAGCACGGTCATGTAGGTCTTCGACTCCTCGATATCGTCCATGACGGCGGCAAACATCTCCATGCTGCCGGTGATCTTTGCCGTCACACCGGCGGGCGGGTTGTTCCATGCGACGTCGTCCTGTATCCTCCCTACAAGGTCTCGGGCGACGCTCATCTCCATCTGGACGGTCGAGAACTCGAGCACCGTCTCCATGTTCCCGTTGAGGTAACGGGCGAGCGTGTTCTCCGGGATCCGGGCGATGACGTCGTCGACCTCTCTCTCGGTCGAGGGGAGCACGCCGTTGTTGTACTGCCGGATCAGGGTTGCGATACTCGTTACCCCGGTGATCTTGTCGTTATGCTCCTGCTCGTAGACGCCAAACTGATCGATCCAAGCAAGCGTCTCCGGGGAGAGGACGTCGTCTGCGGTCACGACGATTGGGATGGTGCTCGTCGAGCCCATGACCCGGGTGATCTTTTCTAGAGATCGGAGGGCGGGCATATCGTCGGGAACGAAGGTCTTTTCATCCGCGCTGACGGGAACCTTCTCGTCGAGGTAGAAGCCCCCTGCTGCGACCACCGCAAAGAGCATGATGACGGGGATCGGGTGTTTTGCGACCGTATAGGCAATTCGGCCGAGGAGGCGGTCATACCGCTTCATGAAAGATTCACCGGATGCCGGGGCGGAAGTAGCGGTGGGTGCCTTCTCATTCTTTGGCCGGTAGCGGGTGATGATCGCAAAGACGGGGACGATGATGAGCGCTGCGATGTAGCACGAGACGACCCCGATGGTACAGACCGTTCCAAAATCGGCCACCATCGGCACCGGGGCAAAGAACATCGCAATGAACCCGAGCGCCGTCGCCGACATGGCGATCAGGACCGACGGCCCCATATTCGTGACGGTGGCCCATACGGCTTCCGGGATCGTACCGCGCTGGATCTCCTCGTCGAATCGCGCATGGAGCTGGATCGCGTAGTCGATACCGATCCCGATCAGCACCGGGAATGCCCCGACAACCACCATGCTGAGAGGAATACCGAAGAGACCCATGAACCCGAAGGTCATGATGAGCCCGACGGCCACGACCCCGACGGGGAGAAGGGGATAGCGGACATGCGAGAAGAGAAGCATCACCGCGAGGACCATCAGGATCATGGCCACGAGGATCAGCATACCTGTCTCGGATCCTATAGCTTCACCCATCTCCTTTGAGAACGCGGGGGTCCCCGAGACCGTGACCGAGACGCCTGGCGGGGGATCAGAGATACTGACGATGGTCTTGATATTTTCGATGACCTGCCCCTGGACCTGCGTGGAGACGCCCGGCTCAAGGGCGATGACGCTGATCGTCATCATATCCGAAGGCAGCATCTTCTCCACCGTCTCTGACGGAGCCATCTCGATGATCGCGTTGATCTCCGCCGTTGACGACGGCAGGGTGCCGCCGTTCGCCTGCTTTACGAGGTCGACGACGCCGGAGACGGTATCGACGTAGCGTTCGTTGCGGAGGTCTTCCTGGAGGCGGTCGATGTATCCCAGGACCTCGGGGTTCCGGACGCTGTCGGCCTCGTAGATGATCATGATTGCGTCTGAGCCGTAGGTCTCCTTATAGTGGGCGAGGAGCGCCCCCCGGGGGGTGTTTTTATCTATATATGTGTCGTCGCCGGTCTGCATCGTCACCATTGAGAGTCCAAGGAGTGCCAGGATGAAAACAGCCACGGCGACNNGGCGGCGGCAAGCCACTCGTAGGGGTTCTTCATGCGTCTTCCTCCGCTGTCCCGTCACCGTACTCGGCGATGATTGCACGTGTCACGGCACGCGCGAGTTCTATGTCGGTCCTGCCGGCAGGGTCGATCCCGTACTCCCGAGCGGTGCGTCGAAGGCGAGCAGAATCGAGGATCCGGTAACTACAGGTTGTTCTGCCGGACCCCGCCGTTGCTGCGATGAGAATGGACGCGATCAGTGACGCTCCCGCTTCTCCGTTCATGGCGAGACGGTGGAGCAGGGCAACGGCCCGCTGATACTCTATCGGGGGGAGAAATCCGACCTCGATCCATACTTGGCTTGTATTATCCGGAAGAAATTCCTTGTAGAACATGTTCTGGTGGTCCGGCCCTCGAGATGGCGGCCTACCGGAGGACCGTTGAGAACCAATATTACAGGCAATTGCGCAGTTCACGTCTCTCCTCTTTATAAATGACTCATATGCTGGAGTTAGTATTTTCTAAAGACTGAATATGAACTTACTGCAACCACAATCAGGACTGGTTTTGAAGTATCGAGCCCGGCAGCGAGTTGTTGCGCGGCTCTGGGCCTTTAAAACGACCTCGCTCCCATCAAATTAATTTCCAATATGTTTGATGCGAAAATGATGCTTAGCTGCCGTCGATGCATCCCGGGAGAAGCAGCAATTTGAGCGGCGGCCCATCCACGCTTTGAGCCTGCCGCTGGTGCCCCGGGATGCATTTACATCCCGATGGTCCGATTTCGGAATTGGGCACTCTACTGGTTCAGGTGGTATCGCTCTGCATGCTGCTCTCATTCATTCTCCAGAGCAGCCATTCTCGGAGATGGATATGCCGGATCTGGTATTCCAGCGGTTTCACGTGGGGTTTGTTCATGGCCCATGCTCTGCCTTTGGTAGGCGGCCGCTGTGGAGATACGCTTCGTGCGCGGAGAGTTCGTCGCTCTCTCGCAGATATCAGTTTCTCATCGGAACCCATAAGTTTGTTGCAACCTAATAGAGGTGCAATGACTGATGAGATAGTCCTTGGGCTCCGGGCTCTCGGGATGAACGAGTACGAGGCAAGTGTCTATTCGACGCTTGTCGGCTTGCAGAAAGCGACCGCGCGGGACATCCATGAATTAAGCGGGGTTCCCCGGGGACGGATCTACGAGATCCTAAACGATCTGGCCCGCCGGGGATTCATCGCGGTCGAGGAGGGATCTCCCACCTCCTACTACGTGCTCGATATCGACCAGGTCTTTGATCGGCTCAAAGAGGACTACATCCGCGCCCTCGACGAGACCCGCGAGGCGTTGAAGAGTCTCTCGGTCAAGCCGCGTCTTCCTCCCAACTCGTTCTTCATCCTCAGAAGCGACTGGGCAATCGAGAACCATGTTGCCTCGCTTTTCCGCCGGGTGAAAAAGAGCATGGTCATCCTCTGCTATGACCCGGAGTTCCTCCGGAAGCACTATGCGGACATCAAACCCCTCGAACGCAAGATCGATCTCTACGTGGTCGTGCGAAAGAAGGACGAGTATGCCGAGATCAGGCTTCCGATCTACGAGGCCAGGGGAGCCGTGCTTGAACTTCTTGAGTCGCGACCCGTGAACGAGCCAGAGGTCGATCTGAGGAAGGATGAGTGTACGATCCTGGTCGACGGCCGGGACTTCTTCATCATCGCCACCGGGGGGTCCGGGCGGCACGCGGTGATCGGGTCGGATATGCCGATCATCAGTTACCTGCAAAAGACGATCGTCGAGCGGCTCACCGGGACGTAAGGGTCACCGGCAATCAGTTGCTGCAAAGAGGAGAGAGGATGGGCCGGTCGCCCTCCTCCTCACGATCCTGCCGGGTTTACAATCCGCCCTGCAAAGAGGATCGCGCCGGAGTCCTCCTCGACGATGAGGAAGACGAATGGGTGGTCCGCCCGGAAGACGGGCGTCCGGTCTTCCATGGGTGCGCTTGCCAGGTTCACGACGACGCCGGTCGCCGCCGCGGCCTCGGTCCCCTCCTCGTTCACGTCGACGAAGGCCTTATGGACAACCTCGCTGATGAAGAGTTCTTCCGTCCCGTCCATCCCCGAGAAGTTGGCTGCGTCGGTGAACGCCGTCGGCATCCCCATCGCCGCGAGCGCCGGCGGGAGGCTGTAGGTCGTCTCAAGCGTGAACTTCGGGAAGACGACCCTGACACGCTGCTCGATCAGTGATTCTCTGATCTTTCCGAGCGTCTCGGCGTCGAGGGCCTCTTCCGCCGCCGTCAGATTGTCGTCCTTCGGGAGGAGAACGAGCATCGAGAGCTCGGTTCCGTTTCCGTGCGCATACGGCATCCTGAGCACCTGGAGACTCTCGGTCTCTGCGTACCCAAAGATTGCATCCTCGTCGGTCTGGCGCATCATCGGGACCCGGACGGTCTCCCCCGGAGCAACCTGGAACTCTTCTTCCGTCGTCTCGGCGGGATCGAACTGCCGGACCCAGGTGCCCTTGAAGTAGATGGCGTTTGTGATCACGAGCCGGGTCATGGAGTCGATCGAGCCGGCGGGAAGGAGGTCGCGGATCTTATTCTCGGTCTTCTCCTCCACCCAACGGTTGATGGTCTCGCGCGACGCATCGGCGTTCTTGATGAAGTCGAGGTTCGTGACGTTCGCTCCGTACCATCGCGCGGCCGTATCGACGTACTCTGGGAGGAATGGGTAGGTCTCCTCGGCCCAGAGGGCGTTTGCGGTGCGAAGCGTGTAATTCTCATCTCCGGCATTCAGGGTGGCATCAAGCCCGGCAAACCCGGTTCTCCGGAGGGTCTCGTTCTCCGGCAGGTGGAGGGCCGATTCGATCTCGTCGGCGGTCGTGCCCCGGGCGCCCTCATAGGTGATCGCGAGGGCTGATGAGATGCTGTAGGGCGAGAAGAAGATGTTTTTGTCCGCGGATCCCGGGTCGCTCGCGAGGTGTCGGTAGAGGTCGACCGCGAACCGGTTGTTCCCCGCCGAGATGCTGCCGGCGGCGCTGGCTGCTGTCTGGTTATTCATGGATTCATTCTCCCCGGCAAGTGGGGTTGGCTGCGTGGTTGTTGTCTGCGGCGCATCGATGCATCCGGCGGCGATGCAGCCGATCACGATGAGGCCTGCAAGGAGCAGCAGGCCGCTAACCCTTCTATTCATGCTGTGCGGTATGGTGCCCGGGGTTGTTATGCGTAGCGTTATCGATTGGCGTTTGCGCCTCGTTCCGCGGGCGGACTTTGCGCCGGAAACCCTCGATGAACTTGGCCTGACATCCAGTTTGCGTTCTGCAGGTAGCCGTGTGCGAGGGATACGCCGCAGGTCTCCCGCCGCCGCCCAAGGACCAAACGAATGCCTTCCCTGGAACGCTCGCGATCTGCTGCACCAAAACATCTATGAGCGTGCGCGGGAGACAGCCCCGAGACTGTTCATGATACCTAACATGGTTGCGGTGCAGTCCTCTCCGGTGTGATGATCCATGGTGGCAATGCCCGATACCCTCGTTGCGCTCCTCCGGGACTGGCACTCAGTCCCCGTCGCGACCACTGGAGCCGATGGAATGCCCAATGTTGCAGCGAAGTCGGTCACGGTCCGGGATCCCGAGACCATCGTCTGGGGCGAACTCTACTTCATGCAGACCTACGAGAACCTCATGCGGCATCCTGTTGCGTCGCTCTGTGTCTGGGATTGGAACCCGCCGTTTACGGCGTACAAGGTGAAGGGGCGGGTGGCGATCCACAGGCATGACGAAGTGGCGGCATCGCTTGACAAGAGCGTCTGGGCCGGGCACAGTGCGGAGTTCGCGGCTCGAACCGAAGAGATGGCGGCGGTCGTCCTCACGGTCGAGGAAATTTACGACCAGACTCCCCGGCTTGAGGCAGCAGGGATGAGGATTGCATGAACTGCCCCGCGCTCTCCAGGGACTCTCCATCTCTCTACGGTATGGGCAGGTCTCGTTGAACGCCCGCAGGGCTGATGGTGAATGTGTCTTTGCGAGGAGAGAATGAGATCGGAAAGAACCTGAGCGAGAATTTCAGCTAAAAAGTAGGCCAGGGCCGAGATTCGAACCCGGGTCGAGGGATCCACAGTCCCTTAGGATAACCAACTACCCCACCCTGGCAAGGTGCTCATTATAGTTGGTAGTAGGATTTGATTAAGGTATCTCTTCATCACACGTGCGTCCCTATCGGGATCGCCGGCAGTCTCACGATCTGAGGGGCATCCTGGCCACGACACGCCCTTCTAACCACCGTTATAGCCGACATGCGGGGTGATTTTTCCTAAAAGTATGGACTGGCTGCGGGGAGAATCATTAATAGACTCCATGCTCTATAACGTACCGGTGTTCCGGGCGCAAAAGGCGCCCCGGGGGTTGGGAAATCGCCCGATTTATGGTGTGATTTGAGAAAAGCGGTCAATGTTCCAGATTTTTTGGGTTCAATCGTCCATTCTCTATATACCGGAAGGTGATACTCATGGCTAAAGAATCAAAGATCAGGACCCCCATCGTCTGCGTGATGGGTCACGTAGATCACGGCAAGACGTCTCTTCTCGACAGGATCCGGGGTTCGTCCGTGGTCTCAGCGGAGGCGGGCGCGATCACGCAGCACATCGGCGCCACGCTCGTCCCCATCGATGCGATCGTCCGTATGAGCGGGGCCTTAAGCAAGGTCAACGTCAACGTCCCGGGTCTGCTCTTTATCGATACCCCCGGGCACCATGCCTTCACCACACTGCGTGCGCGCGGCGGGGCGCTCGCCGATATGGCAATCGTCGTGGTGGATATCAACGAGGGGTTCCGTCCCCAGACGATCGAGGCGCTCCAGATCCTGCGCAACTACAGGACGCCGTTCGTGATTGCGGCAAACAAGATCGACCGCATCCACGGCTGGCGTGTCAACGAGGGCCAGCCGTTCTTAAAGACATTCGCACAGCAGAATGAGCGCGTCCAGGGGATGCTCGAGACGAAGGTCTACGAGCTCGTCGGCAAACTCTCCGAGCTCGGGTTCAACTCCGAGCGGTTCGACCGGGTCTCGGACTTTGCACGGAACATCTGCATCGTCCCGATAAGCGCACTCACAGGGGAAGGCGTCCCCGATATTCTTATGGTGCTGATCGGGCTTGCCCAGCGCTACATGACCGAGAGACTCCGGGTCAGCGCAGATGGCCCCGGCGCCGGCACCGTCCTTGAGGTGAAGGAAGAGCGCGGGCTCGGGATGACGCTTGATGTGATCCTCTACGACGGGACCCTCAAGGTCGGGGACGAGATCGTTGTGGCCGGGAACGATCAGATCATCGAGACCAAGGTGCGCTCCCTCTTACAGCCCCGTCCGATGAAGGAGATCCTGATCGAGGAGCGGTTCGAGCGGGTCAAGTCTATAACGGCTGCTGCGGGCATCAAGGTCGCCGCCCCGAAACTCGAGGGGGTCATCGCAGGGTCCCCTCTCCGGGTCATCCGGGGGGGCAACCGGGACGAGGTTGTCGAGCAGGTCCGGCACGAGATCCAGGATATCCAGGTGAACCTCTCCGATATCGGGGTCATCATCCGGGCAGATACCATCGGCGCTCTCGAAGCGCTCTCGAAAGAACTCGAAGGTCACCAGATCCAGGTTATGCGGGCCGCCGTCGGGCCGGTCACCCGCCACGACGTCATAGAGGCCGGGACGATCAAGGACCCGCTGTATAGTGCAATCATCGCCTTCAACACCCCGGTTCTGCCGGACGCAATCGATATGCTGGCGGACGCGTCAATGTCTCACGTCAGCATATTTGAGGGTGGGGTCATCTACCAGCTCATCGACGACTACGTCGAGTGGCGTGAGGAGAAGAAGCAGGAACTCGAGCGGCAGCGGTTCGAGAAACTGGTCATGCCTGCAAAGATCCGGATCCTTCCAAACTGCGTCTTCCGGCAGAGCAACCCGGCGGTGGTCGGGGTCCGGGTTCTTGGAGGAAAACTCCAGAGCGGTGTCGACCTCGTCCTCTCGAATGGCAGAAATATCGGCCGCCTCAAGCAGATCCAGGCGAAGAACGAGTCAATCCTGGAGGCTGAGGCCGGCATGGAGGTGGCCATCTCCATCGAGGGGCCGACCGTCGGCCGCCAGATCAACGTCGACGACGATCTCTATGTGGACGTGCCTGAACGGCATGTCAAGGTGATCGAGCGGGAGATGATCAACCAGTTAAACCCGAGCACACGGGAGGTCTTTGAGGAGTTCACGGCCCTCAAGCGCCGTGAGGATCCTTTCTGGGGGAAATGAGCAGCTCGGGGGAGATGCAGCATCTCCCGGCTGATATCTTTTTCAGCCCTGCAAAGGTAGTCTTTTAATACCATATTCTCAAATTGTATAGGTACTTTCGAAGGAGTCGTCAACATGGTTGATTTTAAAATTATCCTCTCAGACCCGGCGACCGGGCGTTCATATAAGATCGATGCGACTGGTCCCGCCGCAGGAGCGCTCATCGGCAAGCGCATTGGTGACGAGATCGATGGGGGCATCTTTGGTCTTGCAGGCTATACGATCCGGCTTACCGGTGGCTCGGATAAGACCGGCATTCCCGTACGCCGCGATCTCCCCGGGCCGGCAAGAAGAAAGCTTCTCCTCTCCGAGGGCATCGGGTTCCACCCCGTCATGGAGGGGGAGCGCCGCCGGAAGTCCGTGCGCGGAAACGAGATCAGCGCTGACTTAGTCCAGATTAACGCCGTGGTTGTAAACACCGGTGCAAAGCCCCTGGCCGAATACTTCAGCCAGCCCGAGGCGGCGGCTGAATAAATCAGCACCCAATCTTTTCTGAAGCGTTATCGCCCCCGGGCAGTCGGTCCGCATTTCTCGTCGCTCCATCGACAGCGTCAGGGCTCTCCCGGTGTAGCCGGGCAGCGGTCGCGGAGAGGGCAGCGTAGATTCCTTGCGAAAAAGAGGGATATTGAAGTCCTAGCGTTTTTTCATGACCGAACGTTCCAGGGCAGCAAGTTTGTCCTCGAAGGCCACCCCGTACTTCTTCGCGAGTATGACCACTGCCGCCTCCACCCGGAGGTTGCCGTCGAAGTTGTCGGAGACGATCCGGTGCAGTTCTGCGACGATCTCCTGCGGCGGTCTCCCGGTTGCAGCGGCGATCCGCCCGAGTAACTCTTCGTACGGGCTCTCGACCGTGAGGAGATCGGAGGTAGGCTTGAACCCGAGCGGTATCGAGACCTCTGCGAGATCGAAGAGCAGCCGGATGGTTCCACCGTCGATCTCGACGAGCCCTTCCGCTTTCGCCCGTTCCAGAAGCTGGTTTGCCTGCTCTTTGTTCATCCACTTCCGGTCGATGGCGATGTAGAAGACAAACTCGCTCCTCTGCAGCCGTTCTTTACGCATGTGCTTGAACGGCGCGGCAACCGCAATCTTGAGACTCACTCGCAGGCACCCTTGAGAATTCTCCGCAGATCCATCGCGTCCAGATCGCCGTGGTGGCCGTCCTTCGCGACGTAGCATTCCGTCAACCGGCCCTTATCCACAATCCGGAGGAAGAAGGCATTCTCCGAGACCGGCAGTCTCTTTTCGGGGGTGAGCAGTGTCCTCTGCAGTTCGACCCGGAAGTCCGCCACTTCGCTGACTTTCTCGGCGAGCGGCAGCAGCGTATCGAGATCCTGGAACTGCGTCCGTTCATCCGCAATCTGGAAGAGGATCCGCTCCTTGACGAGGCCGTCGGCCCCGCGTGTGGTCGTATGGGTATCGTGCATCCGGGCAATGCAATTTAGGACTTCACGGAACGGCCGGTTGAGTTCGAAATCGAGGTCGACCGACTGAGGAAAACGATGATATATCCTGCGCATCACTAAAATTGAGGTCTGCGAAACGTAAAAAGGATATGTTCGCGCTAAAGATCCAAAGATTTTTGATGCGGCCTCTCCCTCCTGCACGTGTATGACAGGCAATCTTACCCTCCTGCAGATGAACGACTCGCATGGGTATCTGGAGCCGCACCAGGAGCTCTTCTATGCCGGCGGGCCGCCTGAGTACCGATTGGCGGGGGGATATGCCCGGATCGCTACGATTTTAGAGGAGGTCCGGGATGCGCAACCGGGCAGGGTCCTTTCGTTTGACTGCGGCGACACAATCCACGGAACATACCCTGCCGTCCAATCGAAGGGCGAGGCGTTTATCCCGATACTGAATGCGCTCGGGTTCGATGCCATGACCGCTCACTGGGAGTTTGCCTACGGGCCGGAACAGTTCCGGAAGGTGGCACGCGGACTGAACTACCCGGTCCTCGCCGAGAACTGCTACGACGATGCGAGCGGCGATCTCGTCTTTTTGCCGTACACGGTCTGCGAGACCGAGGGCCTTCAGGTCGGCGTCATCGGGATAGCCGCGACAATCGTCGACAAGGTGATGCCTGACTCCTTCTCCGAGGGGATCCATTTCTCTCTCGGGAAGGCCGAACTCCCCGGCCACATCACCCACCTCCGAGATGAGGAGGGAGTGGACCTCGTCGTGGTGATCTCGCATCTTGGCTTTCCTCAGGATGCGAAACTTGCAGGCGAGGTGGACGGGATCGATATTCTCCTCTCGGGGCACACCCACAACCGTCTCTTTGAGCCGGCGGTCGTCAACGGGACTATCATCATCCAGTCCGGCTGCCATGGCTCCTTTCTCGGGCGCCTCGACGTAACGGTCGAGAACCGGCGGGTGAAGCGGTTTTCCCACGAGCTCATCGTCATCGGGGATGAGATCCGGCCCGAGCCGGAGGTCGAGGAGATGGTTGAGGGAATCATGGACCCGCATCGCGAGTATCTCTCCCGGGTGGTCGGGGAGACCCGGACCGATCTCAACCGGAACACGGTTCTTGAGGCCACGATGGACAACCTTCTTCTGCAGGCTCTTATGGACGCTACCGGCGCGGAGATGGCCTTCTCGAACGGCTGGCGCTACGGCGCCCCAATACCGCCGGGTCCGATCACGGTCAACGACCTCTGGAACATCATACCGGTCAATCCTCCGGTCTCGACCGTCGAGATCACGGGCCGCGAACTCCGGGCGATGATGGAGGAGAATCTGGAGCGGACATTCGCGCGCGATCCCTACCATCAGATGGGCGGCTACGTGAAGCGCTGTGCCGGGGTCAATATCTACTGCAAGCTCGAAAACCCGCCGGGTCACCGTATCCAGGAGTTCTTTGCGGCCGGAAAACCGCTCGATCCGGATGCAATCTATCGTGCCGCCTTCGTCACCGGGCAGGGCGTGCCGTCGAACTACGGCAGGAACCGCGAGGATCTTGATATCAGGGCGATCGAGGCGCTTGAGCGGTACCTCGCGCGAGGGCCGGTCAGCGCCGAACTTCGTGGGAGCGTGGTGGCGATATGACGTTTGTACATCGTGTTCTCATTCATCTGGATGAGCCTGAAAAGGCCGCTCTCGTCCTGAACAGCGCAAAGAACCTCGTTGCCGGTCTTGGCAAGGTCGAGGTGGAGGTGGTGGCCTACTCGGACGGGGTTGAGGGGCTCCGTACCGGGGGATCGCAGGCGGCGCTCATGGATCTGCTTGCGAGCCAGGGTGTCCGGTTCGTTCTCTGCGAAAACACTCTCCGCTCCCGGGATTTGACTGTGGAGGACTTCCCCGACTACATGGAGACCGTCCCGTCGGGGGTTGTGGAACTGGTCCTTAAGCAGGAGGAGGGCTGGTGTTATGTTCGCCCGTAAAAATGAGTTATTCGATCAGGACGGCGTTAACGACACCGTCCTGGCTCGGTCTGCTGACGATCCGGGCGCGTCCCATATCAGTCTTGATGATTGCGCCCTTTGTCAGGAGGTTCCGCCTGACGTAGTTCGGGTTTGCGCTGTTCGCCTCGACCGTCTCAATCTGCGCCTTACGGGTCTCGCCGGTTTTGGGGTTCGCGACCGTCGCGTAGTTTATCCGAAGAGCCCGGACCTTCCGGTTGCCCCCGTAGGTGCGGATGATCTTCTTGCGTTCTTCACCGACGTGCGTCTCTGCGGGAGCTCTTCCGATCTCCGCTCTCTTCTTGCCCTGGGAGGTGTGATAGCGTCCACCCGACGGCTTCCTAACTGATCTTCCTTGCCACTGCATGTGACCACCGAAATACTATATTGAGGACGCGGTACCCTCAAGGGATAGCAATCTCTCGTTAAAGTGCTATAACTATTCGAGACGTATATATTTAATTCTGCTGATCAGGCGAGGATCGCATCCAGGAGTTCGTTTAATCCTTCCCCGGTCTTCATGTTTGTGCGGAAGACCTGCATCTCCGGGTTATAGCGGTGCATGTCCCGCTCCATCCGGTCGAGATCGGCGCCGATGAGCGGAGCGAGGTCAATCTTGTTGATGACACCGATATTGCTGCTCCGAAACATCATCGGGTGTTTGTTTACTACGTCGTCCCCTTCGGTGGAACTGACGACGACGATCCGCTTCTCGGCACCCAGCCGGAAGTCGGTCGGACAGACCATGTTGCCCACATTCTCGATGAAGAGGATATCAATCTCGTCGAGCGGAAGGTGCTCGAGGGCATGCTCAACCAGGTGGGCGTCGAGGTGGCACTCCTTTCCGGTATTCGCGTTGTAAGCCGGGATCTTGAGGGCAACAATTCTCTTGTAGTCATCGTCCCCGTAGACATCCCCGGCAATAGCGCCGACGCGGAGTCCTCGCTCCTGGATCAGGGGTGCGAGCCGCTCGATCGTGGCGGTCTTTCCGGATCCGATCGCGCCGAGGAGGTCGAACGCCCGAACTCCGTGTTCCTTGAGAAGGTTTGCGTTGGCGTCAGCAATGCGGTTGTTGACGTCGTAGATGTCCTTCTCCACATGGACGTCGATATGGTGCATGGTATAGTATTGTGATCATGATCTGTTTATAGGTTAACACTCAAAACCTACAGTAATGAGCGCGGAACGCATCCTGTACCCCTGTTATTTTGATACCTCGCTTAAGCGACGGGAAGGACGTCGCGTCCCCAAAAATCTCGGCGTGAAGTCACCGGAACTCCCTGCCATAGAGGCGGCGTTGCAGAGGATGAAGGTCCCGTATCGTGTGGAGGAGCACCACCATCCCGCCCGCTGGGCGGAGCGCGAGGGCCGGATCGTCGTGGAGTGGGAAGGAAGCAAAGAAGACCTTATCCAGAAGGTTGCCCGGAGTCTTGCCGACCGGAAGTGACCGGGATGTACGATCTGCACACCCATACCGTCTTCTCCGACGGTGAACTCCTTCCGTCGGAACTTATCCGGCGAGCTGCCGTGCTCGGCTACGATACCCTTGCCATCACCGACCATGCGGATGCCTCCAACCTTGGGCGCCTGGTTGAGTCGGTTGCAGAGGTCCGGGATTCTGCGCAGCATTACGGTGTGAACCTCCTCGTCGGGGTGGAGCTCACCCATGTCCCCCCGCCTCTGATCCCGTTGCTCGCGCGCGACGCAAAACGGCGTGGTGCCGATATCGTTTTAGTCCACGGCGAGACGGTCGTGGAGCCGGTGCCTCCCGGGACCAATCACGCCGCCTGCACGTGCGAGTACGTGGACGTGCTCGCCCATCCCGGCCTTATTACGGTCGAGGATGCACGGATTGCAGCGGAGCGCGGAATGGCGCTGGAGATCACCTCACGGGCGGGGCATAACCGGACCAACGGCCACGTGGTGCGGGTGGCGCGGGAGACCGGCTGTTCCCTTGTGGTCGATTCCGATACGCATGCCCCGTCCGATCTGATGACGGAGGAAGCGCGGTGGGCAGTGGCTCTTGGAAGCGGGCTGACGGACGCAGAATCGCGTAAAGTTCTTTCCCTGGATATAGCCTCCGCTATCCTGAAATGAGAAGGGGTATTTATAATTTAGCAAAATGTTTTTATACTTCTATGTTCAATATATATACGTTACTAAATACATCCGTCTATAGAATCCTCTAGAGGTTGCAGTTTGCGGTTAATCGGTCGTTCTGTAAGTGTTTGCAGTGATCGCTTGTTAATCTTGCGATGTGATGCAGCACAATTGCCCCCCCTCTACAGTGAGGCTTTGGATCGCCGATTAAAACCGATTGGGACAGTTGTTGACATCTTCGGTAATATATCATCTCCCTATGCCGTAGTCCTCTGCCATAATGGCTGTTCGGTGCAGGTTGGCGAGAAGATCTTTGCAAAATAGGAGTATAAGCAATGGCAGAAGTAGAAAAATTGAAACAGCTGCAGTTGCAGCGTGAAGCTCTGAAGAAGAGAGGGGAGCAGCAGAAGGTCAAGGAGACCGAGCAGAAGCGCACTGAAGAGAGCGTTCAGTCTGTCTGCCCCGAGTGCGGCAGCCGCCAGCTCGTCCATGACTACGAGCGTGCTGAACTCGTATGCCAGAACTGCGGTCTCGTCCTTGATGAGGAGTTCATCGACCGTGGTCCCGAGTGGCGTGCTTTCGACCATGACCAGCGGATGAAGCGTTCCCGTGTCGGCGCTCCGATGACGTTCACGATCCACGACAAGGGTCTCTCGACGATGATCGACTGGAGGAACCGTGACTCCTACGGTCGTGCGATCTCGAGCAAGAACCGTGCTCAGCTCTACCGGCTCCGGAAGTGGCAGCGGCGTATCCGTGTCTCGAACGCCACCGAGCGGAACCTGGCGTTCGCGCTCTCGGAATTGGACCGGATGGCGTCTGCGCTCGGTCTGCCCCGGAACGTGCGCGAGACCGCCGCGGTGGTCTACCGCGACGCTGTGGACAAGAACCTGATCCGCGGCCGGAGCATTGAGGGTGTTGCCGCGGCAGCGCTCTATGCTGCGTGCCGGCAGTGCAGCGTGCCGAGAACCCTTGATGAGATCGCGGAGGTCTCGCGGGTATCAAGGAAGGAGATCGGGCGCACCTACCGGTTCATCTCGCGCGAGCTCGGGTTAAAACTCCTGCCGACGTCCCCGATCGATTACGTGCCGCGCTTCTGCTCGGGCCTCAATCTGAAGGGTGAGGTTCAGAGCCGTGCGGTCGAGATCCTCAGGCAGGCCGGAGAGCGCGAACTTACGAGCGGCAGAGGCCCAACGGGCGTCGCTGCGGCCGCCATTTACATCTCCTCGATCCTCGGTGGAGAGCGGCGCACCCAGCGGGAAGTCGCCGAAGTTGCAGGTGTGACAGAGGTCACGATCAGGAACAGATATAAGGAACTGGCAGAAAAATTAGATATCGAGATCATACTCTGATCTCATATCACCCCACACCCTTGGGCTCGTAGATCAGGGGTAGATCGTTGCGTTCGCAACGCAAAGGCCGCGGGTTCAAATCCCGCCGAGTCCACTTCTCTTTCTGCTTAATAACACGTTTTAAAAGCCATCATTGTTCCACTACACGACATGCCAATAGGTGACCGCAGGTCGCCGGGGGTGTCGAGAGGGGCGGAGCCCCTTCGGTTGAGAACGGCATAGCCTCTTTGATGTAGCCCTTTCGCTCAGCGTCTCCTCATTCCTCCTCATCCCCCTCCACCTGCTGGCGCGCGATCCGCTCTTCGCCCTTCTTTGAGGTCTCGTGCTCCGCCCGCGGCGTTGGCGTCTCGGGCGCCCCTGGTGGATGACTGGGTTTTCTCCCCTCATCGCCGAGTTCAGCTGGAACCGGGCTGTAGACGATATCGGTCCCTCTGTCCTCGAATGGCTCCTCTTCGGCTGGTCCCTCGTCCCGCTTCCTTCTCCGATCTTCTGCCATCTGCATCGCTCCCGGACGATCCGGTGTCTACCTTCTGATCGCCCGGACGGGGTTCAAGCCTTGAGGTATAAAATAGATGCCGGTGGGGATGTCGCCCCCGGATCACCGGCGCCGGAGGCGGCACGCGGCCCCGGCCGCCCCTATGGCAAGAAGCCCGACGATTGCCCCCTCTCCGCCCGCCAGGGTCGGGGTGGGTCTCGGGGTGGTGCTCTCGGGATCCTCCAATCTCGCCGGCATCGGAGGATCGGCGGTCCGGAAGATGAGGGCCCGATCGCCCGCACCCGCAGCAAGGTAATCTCCGTTCTCCGAGAGGGCAACCGCCCGAACAGGAGCCCCGGCGCCGAATGACCAGCGCATAGCACTCTCACCTCCAAAGAGGCGGATGGTCCCGTCGGCGGTCCCTGCTGCTGCAGCCTCGCCCCGGCGGGATACATCAACGGTGACGACGTCGCCTCCGATCCGATCCCTCCAGAGGAGCCCCTCGTCCGGTCGGTAGCACTCCACATCCCCTCCCTCCTTGCCGACAACTATGAACCGTCCGTCCTCCGAGAGAGCCAGGGCGAGGATCGACGCTCCGGTAGGCATCACCCATGAGAGCATCCCCGGCCGTCCATAGACCTGAAGAGCGCGGTCCCGGCTTCCGACCGCAATGAGCGACCCGTCACGGTTGGTATCGACCGCGGTGACCGGGCCCCGGGCGAGCGACTGCCAGATCATGTTCCCTCGTTTGCCGATGAAGTAGATGACCCCGTTATCGCTCCCGGCTGCGATGTAGTTGCCGTCCTGCGTGATGGCGACGGAGACTATGGTTTGGGGCGCGGCGGGTGGGGCGGCTACCGTCGAGAAGTTCCAGTTCTCTTTGCCCTGATAGTCGTAGAGGGCGATGCGTTCTCCTCCCACCGCGAGAGCCCGGCCGTCCCCGGAGAAGGCAAGGTCGCGGACCGGTCCTGCGATGCTTCGGGTCCAGTAGTATTCGCCGTTCCTGCCTAGAAGGATCACATCGCCCCTGTCGGTCCCGGCGGCAACGTAACCCCTGCTATCCGCAATATCGACCGTGGTTACGGCGCTCCCTGTGCTCACGTTCCAGAGGACCGTGCCGTCCTGCTGGATGCAGATGATCCTCCCCTCATCCGTCCCGGCGATCATATACCCGCCGTCTGCCGCGATTGCGACGTCGTTGACGGTGCTCCCTGTCGGTACGTCGTGGTAGGTAGCCTCCGCCCCGGTCACCACCGGGATCATGATAGCGAGCATGGCGATGATTATTGCTGTTCTCCTCATGGTCTGCCCTTCCGCGGGAGAGTATTCCCTGGATAGTTCTACTTTCTTGGATGGGTTCTAAAACTGTTTCGAAATTGGGTTCGTTCCACAGAATTGGACCCAGCCGGTGGAGTCTCATCCATTCAGTGGGCCGGAGGTGATCACCTTCGAGATCCCCGCGTCCGTCACTTCCGGGCGGCCCACCACCGGGTGATGGGCTCCGGGAGAGCCGGCAGCCCGAACAGCCTTGATAGGTCGGCGGCGCTGAGGTTCTTTGCCGCAAGAGCTCGTTTCTCGACAAGATGCCAGGAGAGGAACGCAAGAAGAAACGTCACTGCAAACGAGACCCCGCAGAGCGCCGGAAGGGTTAGAGTGTTTGCCGTGGCCTGGATGATCGTCTGCTGGATCGGGTAATGGTAGATGTAGATGCCGTAGGAGAAGTCTCCGGGCTTTCCGAAGGTGTTGAGGAACGGGAGCGGGAGGTGTGCAGCATAGATCGTCAGATACGGGATGGCGATCACTCCGGCGACGGTCGGGTAGGGTGTCAGCGCCGAGAGCCCGAGCAGCAGGAGCAGTCCCCCGGCGACGGTCGGCCGGTAGGGGATCCGCTCCCGGTGAAGGTAGAGCCAGGCCCCGATGAGGAAGTAGAGGGCGAACCGGATCTTCGACATCCGCGGGTCGTCGAACCAGACCATCCAGAGGAGGACGTTTCCGGCGGCAAGGGCAGGGATGGCGCCCCACCGGTGCAGGAGCCCGGCGATCCCGAGGGCTGCGACGACCCCATACATGGCGACCTCAAGAGGGATCGTCCAGAGCGAGCCGTTGACGTAGGTCCAGGGGTTCTCCGAGAAGAGGCCGATCGTCGACCCGTTCTCAAAGAACGGGACTGCGGCAATCCCGGCCGGGGAGAAGAGGGCAGAAAAGTACTCTCCTAACGAAAGCGAGGTCATCACCGGGCCGATGAGAAAGAGCGTGATGAGGATTGCGGGGATGAGGCCGGGCACGACACGGAGAAACCGTTTCCAGGCGAACCGGAGCGGCGATGCGGTCGACTCCCAGCTCGCTGTAATCAGGTAGCCGCTGGTGGTAAGAAGGGCGGCAAGTCCCGCCTGCCCCATGAGTATGATCGGGTCATGCATTCCTATGCCGATGTAGCCGAGCCTGAGGGCGTAGGCATGCGCGGCAACGACCGCCAGCGCTGCTGCGAAGCGCAGGAAGTCGAAGTTGTTTGAGAACCGACCATCTGGAATGCTCGTGTCTCCCGGGACTGCATGCGGGTGAGCCGTGGTCATGGCGATAAAATCCTGTTCTCACTATGCAGCGAGAATAATTATATAATTAGTCAAAATAATCTCACACATGGACCCGCTTGTAGTCGCCACGTTCGCCATCGTTGCCCTGCTCGAGATCATCGTTCCGCTCGCACTGGGTTACTGGTTTATCAGGAAATTCGGTCTATCGTGGCGGGTCTTTGGGCTTGGCGCCATCTTCTTCATCGTCGTGCAGATCTTTCACGCGCCGCTCGTCCTTGCAACACAGAACCCGCTCTATCTCGCCCTTCTGCCGTCTGGAACGACGGCGGCGCTTGCCGGTCTTGCTCTCTACCTCGGGCTGATGGCCGGCCTCTTTGAGGAGATCGGCCGCTACCTCGTCTACCGCTACATCTTCTCGCGGCAGAACATCCCCCTCACCCGTGAGAACGGTCTCCTCTTCGGAACGGGGTGGGGCGGTGTTGAGAGTATGATCGTCGCGCTGGTCGTCCTTGCAGGCATGCTCACCTACATCGTCCTCACCGGTGATCCGGGGGCGATCCCCCTGCCCGACGACCCCGCCACCCAGGCGGAGATCGAGGCCGTGCAGGCTCTCACCCCGCTCGATATCCTCCCGGGCCTCGCCGAACGGATGATGACGATCACGCTGCATATCGCCTGGTCGCTGATGGTGCTTGCCGCCGTCATCTATGGTAAAAAAGCGCTCCTTGCCCTTGCCATCCTCTGGCATACCGCCGTGGACGCCGCCGCCGTCTACCTTCTCCCGATGCAGGGGCTCCTGGTGACCGAGGGGTCGGTCTTCCTCTTCGCGGTCCTGGCCCTTGCATATATCTTCTGGGAGTGGCGGCGGATGGGGGTAAGGGCGCCCCCCTCGCCCTCCTAGCCGCCCCACTCGTGCAGGTAGCCCCGGCGTTCGAGCGGCTCGCCATCGGCGAGGACCACCCTCTCCCTGATGACTTCCCCGATGACGTGGACGTCCACCCCAGCCACCGGGAGGATCCCCGGCGGGGCGCAGAAGAGGAGCTCGAAGTCTCCCCCTCCGTAGAGCGCAAGTTCCCGCCCTTCATCCTCCGGCACCCCGGCCGGGAGCGGGAGTCGGGCGGTATCGACGGAAAACCCGCAGTCGTTCACGCCGAGAAGATCGTAGAGCGAGAGCGCAAGGCCGTCGGAGATATCCATCATCGCCGAGACCCCGGCACGGGCGAGCGCCATCCCCTCCCGGACCCGGGGCTGCGGCTCAAGGAGTTCCTTCCAGTGCCGGTCGTAGCCGACGAGAGCCGCCTGCGCCTCCCCGAGCGGCCCGGTGACTGCGATGATATCGCCCGGCCGTGCCCCGCGTCTCCGGACGATCTGCGCCGCCTCCACGGTCCCGAGCCCCGTGCTCACGATCGTCAGTTCACCGTGCGCGTCAAGATCCCCTCCCACGAGTTCGGCGCCGAACCTCGCACAGCAGTCGCGTGCCCCCTCCATGATCCCGCGGAGCCGTTCCGGGCGGTCGAGGCCGACCGCGAGGAGCACCTGCCCCGGTCTTGCACCCATGCTCGCGATATCAGAGAGCGTGACGGCCGTTGCCATCCAGCCGATCTGCCAGTCGGTCATCCCGGCCGGAAAATCGGTCGTCTCATGGAGCATATCGGTGCTTGCGACCAGCAACCGTCCATCGCCGCAGGGGATGACCGCACAGTCATCCTCAAGCCGCTCTGGATCGATGATCGTCCCAATCATTTTGTGTAGCGCCCGTTCATCCACCTCGACGCACCTCCTTTTCACGTTCGCTCCGGTACTCCTTGAAGAGATACTCAACGCGTTTTGCCTCCTCCTCGCGCCGAAACTCCTTCTGCTCCTCCTCCCACTCCCTGATGGCCTCCTCGATGGCATCGGTCTTTGCCGCTCCCGTCCTGCCCTGGATGTTCGGTCGGACGGTCTCTGCAGGGAGGAGAGGGAGATTGACCTCCCGGGCAACCCGGACGAGGTGCGGGTCGGGCCCCTCCCCGTTGATGACCAGCGCCCGCACCCCCGTTTCCGCGAGGTCCTTTACTACGCCCCGACCCCAGCCGTGGGTCCTCGGGACGTAGAGGATGTCGCCTGAAGAGATGCCGACCCCTTCCTGGAGGCTCCGCACCCCATCCCGGGTGAGGGAGTCGAGGACCTTGAGCGGGGTATAGCCCTCCGAGATCTCGATCTTTTCGACCTTCCGCATCCGCTCCAGGCGCTTCTTCAGCTGGCGAGACCGCCGCCGTTCACCGCGGAGTTGCTCACGCAGGCTCTCGATGGTTGCATCTTTCGTTGCCAGCTCCGCATCCCGTCGGATCTTTCGCTCCGTTGCGGAGCGTGCTCGCCGCAGATCCTGTCGCAGTCGATCTATCTCGCGGTCGCGCTCCCGGATCTCTTCCTCTAGTTCCTGCACGTAACTGCGAAGCCGCTTCACCATCCCGTCGAGCGCCATCACACGCTCGTCCTCGATCGGCCGCTCCGGGATGGGGGCGGCAGGTTCCTCCTCCTTCGGCCGGGCGGGCGCTCCCTGCAGGTCCGCAAGCACCGCATCGAGCGGCTGGCCCCGGAGCACCCGTGCCCTCACCTCATCAAGGTCGACTCCCGGCTGCACCCTCTTTACGATGTTGCGGAACTTGTTCTGAAGGCTCCGGTAGGCGTCCAGCGCCGCCGAGAGAGCGTCGCGCTCGTGGTCGTTCATGTACGTGAACGATGCAGTGAGGTCGTACTTTGCCTCAACCGAGAGGGACTGTTTTGGTGTGTAGGGGATCGCGTTGAACGCCCGACGGATCTTCTCAACCGAGTAGGGCATCTCGTGGACGTCTGAAGCGATGATAAGCGGTTTTCCAGCGTGATAAAGTTCCTCGATGATATCGGACATCGTCATCTGCCGCGAACTCGTGAGGAGGACCAGGTTCCCGTCGAGGTCCACTGCGGCGATCCCGGTGGTTGTTCCCGGGTCGAGTCCGACGATCAGGTAGCGGGGCCTGCTGGAGAGCGGCTCGAAGCGTATCCGGTCAAGTTCCTTCCCCGTCACCCGGACCTGAACGTCAGCGCCCCGTGAGGAGTGGACCGGGACCATCTCCCGCGGGGCTTTGACCCGGAAGGCCACCCTGGAATATCCACCGAAAGCCTTCGTCTCTTTCTTCTCGTAATCGAGCCCGGCACTGCGAAGTTGTCCCTCGATCTCGCGGGCCTTCTGCATCACACCGCCGTGAATCTTGCGGATATAGCGGTTCTGGCTCCATCCGCCCCGACCGGGCGAGCGATGCCTGCTGACGACGATATCGGTGGTGTTCTCAAACGCGATCACCTCGACGCCCGCTCCAAGGGCGGCCACCCGGGCGGTGGTCCGGGCCTCGGCGTATGGGTCGAATTTGTTGAAACTGATGTTGTAGCGGGCCGCGACCTTACCGAGGCTCTCTGTGCGCTCGCCGCCGGTCACCTGGACGAGTTTTGTTGCCGGCGGGAGCGCCTGCAGGAAGGCGTAGAGTTCGTTCCGGTCGGCGGCGATCTCCTGGATGCTGTCGACGGCGAGGATATCGGGCTTTTCGGCGGCGAGGAGGCGCTGGAGCCGGAACCCGGTGACCTCCTCGACGTCTAAAATCTCTCCGTCTTCCACACGGGCAAGAGCATAGACGGGCCGCCGGGTACGGGAGCGAACAGAACCTTTGATGACGTCGATCCCGAAGACCTTCACTCCACCACCCTTGCCAGCGCTTCGTCAAAGGCGTAATCGAGGCCGTATTTTCGCTTGAAGTACTGGAGGATGTTTGCGATGTCCCGGTTGAGGATCTCGCCGGCGTTCGGATGGGTTACCTCTACCCACTGCGGCCAATCGATCAGCCAGCACTGGCCTTCGTCGACCATGATGTTGAACTCACTCAGGTCGCCGTGGATGATGCCGAGGCGGTAAGCCTTGTGGATGTTATCGAGGATCCGATCGAGGATCACTTCCGGTTCTGCGAGTTCTGCCCGCGAGAGGTTGATTCCGGGGACGAACGACATCGCCACGACGTGCCGGTTCTGGTCGATGGGAAGGGGGACCGAGACGGCGGGGTGGAGGATCTTGAGCGCGTCGTACTCCATCTTCGCCGAGTTGCTCGATGCGAATATCCAGGGGCAGTGCCCCCCCTCTGGCATGTAGCCGCGTTTTAAGCGGACCGCCTGGAACGACCGCTGCCCGACCCGATGGAACTTCAGCACGACGACTCCAAGCCCCATTGCCTCGTAGACCTCCGACTCTTTCCCGACGCCGATCAGGGTTCCGAGCGCCTGGATGGTGCCCCGGCGGGTGAGGGTGTGGAGGGCCAGGGTGTCGTAGCCGTTGAAGACAAGGGCATAGCCTTCGTAGGGAACCTTTTCGTACCTGACCATATCCATGGCCATCAGCCTGCCCAGGCGGTAGGAGAGTTCCGACTCCGAGAACTTGGTGGCCGACTTGAGCACCTCGAGAGGCACCCATCGGTACCGGCGCATGAGGCGTTCGAGGGCGAGCAGGATCCGGAGTTCGTAAGCGTGTAAGGATCGCACGTATTCTGCAGGAACAGGCATCTTCTACACCATTTATGTGGGCTGGTGATAAAAGCATGATCGAGAGAAGATGAAGTGCAGCAAGTGTCGCCGCGAAGCAATCATATACCAGCGCTACTCGGGGCTGCACCTCTGTGAACAGCACTTCAATCGCGATTTTGAGGCGAAGGCGAAGCGGGCGATCCGGGAGCACCGATGGATCCAATCCGGCGATACGGTAGCGGTGGCGCTCTCGGGGGATGGGGACTCAAGCGCCCTCCTCTATTTCCTCAGCCGGCTCCTTCGCGAACGCCGGGATATCCGGTTGATGGCCATCACCGTGGATGAAGGGATCAGAGGCTACCGCGAGCCGCGCCGGGCCCGGGCGATTGCAGACAGCCTCGGCGTTCCCTGGGTGACGGCTTCGTTCGCCAAAGAGTACGGGATCACGCTCGATGAGATTGTGGGCCGGAAAGGAGCCGAACTCGCCTGCTCCTACTGCGGCGTGCTCCGTCAGGCGCTGATGAACCGGATCGCCTGCGAACATGGGGTTACGAAGTTCGCCTACGGGTTCAACCTGGACGACGGGGCCCGGTCGGTCCTGACGAGCGTCCTCCGGGGCGATGCGGATCGGCTCATCCACCCGGTTCAGGAGGTCGAGGGGATGGTACCCCGGATCAAGCCGTTCATGTGCATCCCGGGGAGCGAGGTGGCGCTGTATGCCTCCCTCAACGTTGAGGGGTTCGACCTTGCAGAATGCCCCTACGCGGTCGGCGCCCTGCAGGGTGACGCCCGCAGGATCCTCGATGAGTACACCTCCCGGCACCCGGCGACGAAATACTCGCTCGTGAACCTCGGCGAGGCCCTCCGGGAGCCGGGGTGTGGTGACGGCGAAGGGCTTCGTAGATGCGAGAGGTGCGGGGAGCTCTCCGGCGGGAGGATCTGCCGGGTGTGCCAGGTGATTGAGGAGGTTCGGGGATTCCGATCAAAGGGGCCTGATGAAGATTAAGTGTGTCTCCATAGAGATGGGCCTTGAGTGTAAGGGTGGAATGAGCGGATAGCGAGGCTCTGTTGAAACCCTCTAGTCGAGGGTCGGCTCCATCTGAGGGGAAAGATCTATAAAAC
>NZ_LFRO01000098.1:0-5383 GCF_001512385.1 Methanoculleus sp. DTU007
CGGGGTCGCCGGAGCAATCTACTACTCGTGGAGACGGGCGTAACGACGATGCCGGTCATCAGCTTCGATGCGGTCCGGAAGGTCTACCCCCTCCCGGGGGGCGACGTTGTGGCGCTGGACGGCGTCGATCTCGCGATCGAGAAGGGCGAGTTCGTCCTGATCATGGGCCCCTCGGGGTCGGGGAAGTCGACGCTCTTAAACATCATGGGCTCGCTCGATGTCCCGACCTCAGGAGAGGTCACCATCGCCGGAAAGAAGATCAGCAGGATGAGCGACGATGAACTGACCCTTCTTCGGCGGGATCACATAGGGTTCGTCTTCCAGCAGTTCAACCTCATCCCGCTCCTCACCGTGGTCGAGAACGTCGAGTATCCCCTGATCCTGAAAGGCCGACAGAACGGGGCCCGCAAGCGTGCAGAAGAGGTCCTGCGTGCCGTGGAGCTCGCCGAGACCCACTTCACCCACAAGCCGAATGAACTCTCCGGCGGGCAGCAGCAGCGGGTCGCGATCGCCCGGGCGCTCGTCAACGACCCCGACTTCCTCCTCTGCGACGAACCCACCGGGAACCTGGACTCGAAGACCGGGACCGCGATCATGGCCCTCCTTACCCGGATGAACCGTGAGGAGGGCAAGACCGTCGTCATGGTCACCCACGACCCCCGCATGACGAAGTATGCAGACCGGACGATCCAGCTCATTGACGGGAGGGTGGTGGAATGACCTTCTTTGACCTCGCCCGCCGGAACGTCACCCGCCACTGGCTCAGGTCGACCCTTGCGGTCGTCGGGGTCGTCATAGGCGTCCTCGCGATCGCGTCCCTCGGGATCATGGGCACCAGCATCGGCCTGATGCTTGACGATATGATCTCGGATGTCGGGGATACCGTCATTGTCTCCCCGGCGATGGGCGTGAGCGGGGGCAAACTCACCGAACGGCAGGTCTCCGATATTACCCGGGCGGTCGGCTCGAACGCCGTCGTACCGTACTCATACACCTTCGAGAAGATCTCGGTGGGCGATAAGGAGAGCGCCGTGATGCTGTATGCGATCCCTGCCGAGGATATTCCCTCCCTCCTTGAGGTGAAGTCGGGGGGCTATCCGAAGGATACGGGCGCCGGCTGCCTGATCGGGAGCAACCTTGCTGCAAACAGCAAGGAGAACGGTCTGAAACTCGGTTCCCGGGTCAGGATCGGCGACGAGTACCTCCGTGTGGTCGGCGTGCTTGAGGAGCGGGGGCTCGCGCTCGACATCAGCCCCGACGACGCCATCGTCGTGCCCTATACCTGGTACTCAAGTCATTACGACGAAGAGGATTACGATCAGGTCATCGTGAAGGTCCGCGACGTCGACGATATCGATGCGGTCAAAGCGTCGATCGAGCAGAAATTGAACCGGCGGGAGGAGGTCGTCTCCGTCTCGGATTCAAGGCAGTTCCTCGAGAGCATCACCTCGGCCACCAGTTCGATTGCGGTCTTCCTTGCCGGGATCGGCGCGATATCGCTCCTCGTCGCCGGTGTCTCGATCCTGAACGTGATGCTGATGTCGGTCACGGAGCGGACCAAGGAGATCGGGATCCTCCGGAGCATCGGCACCCGGCGCGGCGAGGTGATGCGGATGTTCATCTATGAGGCCCTCATCCTCGGGCTTGCGGGCTCTCTCATCGGAGGTGCGCTCAGTTTCTGTGCCGGATTCCTGTTGACGGCGGTCTTCGCCGGGAACTCGGCATACCTCTTCAACCCGGCAAGCCTCCTTTACATCGCCTTCGGGATGGGATTCGGCGTCTTTACAAGCGTCGCTTCCGGTCTCTACCCGGCCTGGAAGGCGGCGCAGCTAAACCCCATCCAGGCCCTGCGCCACGAGTGACGGGGGCTACCCGAGACACTCCTCTTTTTGACGCTCAATTCCGTCGCGAAGCGTCTTGATTGCATCTTTAGTCCCCGGGGGCGCACCCGGGAGGAGGGCGAGGTACTCATGCTCCCCCTCGGCGATGAGGAGGGCAACCGGGCTTAAACTGAGCATGGCGCACCCTCCTGCATGGATCACATGTTCCCTGATGACGGGGATGATGCACCGGTCGCCGACCTTCCGCCCGCCGCCGACGACGAGTTCTGTCCTCTCACCCACCCGGAGCACCTCTTCCCGAGAATTGACGGAGCCGGTCCCTGACCGGTCTATCCAGGAGAGCCTGGACGACCGGGATGAGGATCAGGAGCGGGTGGCGGATCTGCGTCCGGAGGGTGAAGGTTCCCGCAAAGACCCTTCGGTTAAAGACCGGGGTCATCACGAAGTCGATCGCCTCGGCCGGCCAGAGGGCGTAGCGGGCGGCGGTGCAGTAGCCGTATATGATCCCGGTATCGGCCGGACTCTCAAGACCGAGGATGATATCGCCCCTGAGCGTCTCTAGATAGAGTGACCGGTAGACTGCGGCGAGGATCTTCTCGAGGTGGGGCCAGAGGTCGGTTGCGGCGCCGAGGTAGTCCGGGATCGGACGCCTCTCCTCGACCTTCTTCTCTTCCTCCTCCGGGGCCTCCGCCGCAAGCTCGCCAAGATCCCGGCTCATCACCCGGCGGCCGAAGAGAAGGATCTCAAGCACCTGCACTTCGTCGTCCACCCGGACCCTCCCGTCCAAAAAGCACCAGGCTACGTCGGCCGTCGCCCGGGCACTCTCCTCACTGCAGTCGGCAACCATCGAGACGGTCACCGGGACCAGGTATAGGGCAAGCAGGACGAGGATGAGGATGACGGCGACGGCAAGCAGGACCAAAAAGAGGAGCGTCGCTGCCATGGAGTGGAGGGGGAGCGGACTTTACGCTCCTTCTTCCCCGGTTACCGGGATCTCTCTTCCTTCTCCCTGGGCTCTCCCCATCCCCCCTCTCTGCTGCATCATCTCCGAGCCCTTCTCAAGGACCTTCTCGACGTGCGGGCCGACGGCCTCGCCGATCGCCGTGACGACCTCGGCGATCTCGCTCTTCTTCTTTAACGAGATCACCTGGACCCCCTCAGGCCCCGGAACGCCCTTGGTGATGATGATCAGGGCAACAGCCGATATGCCGCCGCCTCCCCCGGTCCCGGCTCCACCGTGCTGCTTCCCCTCTCTGAACCCACCGGACCCTTCGCCTGCGCCGAACCCCAATCCGAACTCGGCGACCGGTATGATCACCCGCTCACCTGCATCGACCGGGGCACCGAGGATTGCGCTTGCGCAGAGCGTTCTTGCCAGCTGATCGACGGTTATCTGGAGCATTGATTCGCCAGTCACTCAGTTCACCACAAGCATTTCAGTAACCAGTCTCGTATATAAGGGTTGGGGTTTCCCGCCCTGGATGGATTTGCGCCGAACCAATCGGCCCCGGTGGAGCGGGATGACGGGCCTGCTTTAGAGGAGGTTCCTCCCGCCCACGGCGAGTGCGGCGAGGATGGCGAGACCTAAGATGACCACGAGCAGCCGGCGGATCGTGGGGCCGGAGAGCCGGGCAAGGGCGCCTTTGAGTTCCCCCCGGTAGAGGTAGGCGAAGAGTCCGGTGATCAGGAGGAAGAAGAGCCATTCGCTCGGCTGAGAGAGTTCCCGCATGAGGGCGTCCCACAAAAAGTCATCCGGGGTGCGAAGCAGTGGGATCGGTCCGAGGAACGGCCAGAGCCATCCTGCTGGCCGCAGCCACATCCCATCGAGGATCTGGTGGCTCAGCATCCCTGCTGCCAGTACAAGGAGGCCGATGCTTCGGCGATGGTAGTAGATGAAGAGGCCGGCGATGGCGATGAGCGTGACGATCGTAAGGCCATGGAAGTAGAGCCGGCCGTAGCCCACGGTCTCGGCGAGGATGATATGCCCGAGCGGCTTATCGATCAGGTCGGGGAGGACGCCGCCCAGTGCGCCGAGCAGGACGACCCGCCGGTCTCGGACGATCGCCGCGAGGATGAGCCCTATGAGGACGCCGGCCATGGCATGGGCGAGGAGATACATCGCTCTCCAGTGGCGGGGTGATTATATACTCTTTTTCGTCGGAGATGCTCCGGGGCGGGGCGTGCCCCCTGGTAACTCGATGACCTTTGTTGAACTAAAAAGATCCACAATGTATATATTTGTTCAGAGTACACCAGAATGGCATGCAGACGAAGATCCTCCTTGACGAGGGAGAGATGCCGAAGCGGTGGTACAACATCCAGGCGGATCTCTCCACGCCCCTGGACCCGCCTCTTCACCCGGCCACCGGAAAGCCGGTGACCCCTGATGACCTCCGTCAGATCTTCCCGATGGAGCTCATCCGGCAGGAGATGAGCACGGAGCGCTATATCGATATTCCGACCGAGGTCCGCGATATCCTCACCCTCTGGAGACCGAGCCCACTCTATCGGGCGCGGCGGCTCGAGGCGGCCCTAAAGACCCCGGCAAAGATCTACTACAAGTGGGAGGGTGTCAGCCCCCCGGGCTCGCATAAGCCGAACTCGGCCATCCCGCAGGCCTACTACAACCGCGAGGCGGGAATCGAGCGGCTCGCGACCGAGACCGGGGCGGGGCAGTGGGGATCGTCGCTTGCGTTTGCAACGAGCCTCTTTGATATGGAGTGCACCATCTACATGGTCCGGGCCTCCTACGAGCAGAAGCCCTACCGCAAGGTTATGATGCAGGTCTACGGGGCCGAGTGCATCCCAAGCCCCTCCCCGAGGACCCAGTCTGGCCGGGCGATCCTCGAGCGCGACCCGGATACGCCCGGCTCCCTCGGGATCGCGATCTCCGAAGCGGTCGAGGATGCCGTAAGCCACGAGAACACCAACTACTCGCTCGGCTCCGTCCTCAACCACGTCTGCCTCCACCAGACGGTCATCGGCCAGGAGGCGAGGGAGCAGCTTGCGGCCGTCGAGGCCTACCCCGACGTCGTGATCGGGTGCGTCGGCGGCGGCACCAACTTTGCCGGGCTCTCCTTCCCGTTTGCGGGCGACAAACTGACCGGGAAGCACCCCGAGACAGAGATCGTCGCGGTCGAGCCCGCCGCCTGCCCGTCCCTGACGAAGGGGCTCTACGCCTACGACTTCGGGGACGTTGCGGGGCTGACACCGCTTCTTCGGATGTTCACCCTCGGCCACGACTTCGTCCCGCCCTCGATCCATGCAGGGGGCTTGCGCTACCACGGGATGTCCCCGCTCGTCTCCCGGCTCGTCCAGGACGGAGTCGTGCGGCCGGTCGCCTACCACCAGAACGACGTCTTCTCGGCCGCCGTGCAGTTCGCCCGGACGGAGGGGATCATCGTCGCCCCCGAGGCGGCCCACGCGGTGAAGGCCGCGATCGACGAGGCCCTCAGGTGCCGCAAGACCGGTGAGGCAAAGACGATCCTCTTTAGCTGCTCCGGGCACGGCAACTTCGACCTCTCCTCCTACGAGGCCTACTT